>DASSFG010000555.1:0-3623 GCA_035694685.1 Pirellulales bacterium | reverse complement strand
CGCCGGGCAAGGATTCGGCCAACCGGCAGTCGACCCACGCCAAGGCGCCGTCGATGATCGGCGCGCCGGTGACCGCCGTCGAGAGCGAAAGATCGGCCCACTCCTTCGGCCCGCGCGCCGCGAACCGCCTCGATAGCGCCTCTTGCTCTTCGCTCAGAATATTCATGGCGAAGAATCGTGCTTCGAGCAAATGCTCGTGCATCTGGGCCCGCTTATCGACCGCCACCAGCACCAGCGGCGGATCGAGCGAGAGCGACGCCACCGCGTTGGCCGTCATCCAGTAAAGTTCCTCGCCGCGGCGCGTGGTGATCACGGTCACGCCGGTGGCGAAGTGTCCCATGATGCGCCGCTGAAGTTGGCTGTCGAATTTCGTCATCAAATAAGCTGTTGAAAAACGGGGACTGGCTCCAAGCCGCGCAATAATGCCTCGCGCTTGGAGCGCTTCGCGAGGTGCCTGTCCCCTTTTTTCAACATGCGGCTAAACCGTCGGATACTCCCAGGGCGAACGATACTCGCGGCTCAAAAGTTTGTTGGCCTCAGGATCGTTGACCACCTCCTCGCGCTCGCCGTCCCACTGAAGGCTGCGGCCCAGCTTGAGCGAGAGCATGGCCAGCAAGCTCATGCTCGTCGAACGATGGCCGATCTCAATGTCGCACACCGGCCGCTTGCCGGTCTTGATACAGTTGAGGAAATCGGCCCACAGCTCCTTGATGTTTTGCTTGTCGGGCTCGTGAAGCTTGGGATCGGCGTGCGGCAAGTTGTCTCGCTGGCCGATGGGATAAAACGTCCAGCCGCCTTCCCAGCCCATGTGGAACGTTCCGCCCGTGCCGTAGAAGTAACAGCCAATATTATGCTTCTCGGCGTCGTTGCCCGCATAGAGGCGATGCTCCCACTCGGCCGTGAACGATGCAAACTCGAACGACGCGGTCTGTGTGTCGGGCGCGGTGGTATTGTCTCGTTTGATCGGCCGGCCGCCGGTTGAAAAAATGCGCTTGGGGTATTTCTCCTCGGTCCACCACAAGATTTGGTCCATCCAGTGAATGCCCCAATCGCCGAGTTGCCCGTTGGCGTAGTCCAAAAACTGCCGAAAACCCTTGGGATGAATGGCCCGGTTGTACGGCACCAGCGGGGCCGGCCCGCACCACATATCCCAGTCGAGACCGGCGGGCGGCTCGCTGTCGGGCACCGGCTCGCCCGGCCCGCCGTAGTAATGTACAAAGGCCCGCACCATGCCAATCTTGCCGGCCTTGCCCTCCTTGAGGAACTTCATGCCCGACATATTGTGCGGCGACACCCGGCGGTGCGTGCCGACCTGCACCACGCGGTCGTTATCGCGGGCGGCGGCGACCATGGCCCGGCCCTCGCGCAGCGTGTGGCTGATCGGCTTTTCGACATACACGTGCGCTCCCGCTTTGACTGCCGCGATGGTAATCAGCGGATGCCAGTGGTCGGGCGTGGCCACGATGACGATTTCGGGCTTTTCCTTATCGAGCAGCTCGCGAAAGTCGCGGTATCGTTTGGGCTGGTCGCTCGTTTCTTTGGCCACTTCAGCGAGCGAGGTATCGAGCTGGTGCTCATCGACGTCGCACTGCGCCACCACCTGGCATTGGCCGGAGCGAATGGCCTCGCGCAGGATGTTGGTTCCCCACCAGCCGCTGCCGATGAGCGCGGTGCGATATTTCTTTTCGGCTTTGGAAGCGAGCAGCAAGGCGGGCGAGGCGAGAGCCATGCCCGTGGCCAGCGAGCCTTGCACGAAGCCGCGGCGCGAGATGTTTGACATGGTGTGATACGCTCGAAGGTTTGCTGCAAGAGTGGTGAATGAATCCGCCCGACGTATGAGCTTAATCTACCGCCATGTGGCTGACAAACAAAACCTGGTTCGCCATAGCGGTGGCAAAACACTAGCCTCATGCCGAAGACTGAAACTAGAATGGATCCGCGCACTCATCGTAACATCGCAGCCTTCTACAGATCATGCCTCACCAATCGCGCCACTTTCGCGCCGCGCCAAGTTTAGGCGCGGCGCCGGGCACGCTGGAGCCGTTGCCCGACTCACGGCCGGCGATCGACTTGTTCGCCTATGGACCAGACGAACTGATTGAGCGCCAGGTCGACGACGTGGCGGAGATCGAACCGCTACTGGCCGAATGGCCCGTAGTATGGGTCAACGTGGCCGGCATCGGTGGTCCCGATACTATCGAACAACTCGGCCGCATCTTCCGGCTGCACCCGCTGGCACTCGAAGACGTGAGCTATCGCCATCAACGGGCCAAGGTGGAACCCTACGATGATTACATCTTTTTTGTCGCTCGCATGGCCCGTGAAACTCGCTCCTTTGAGACCGAGCAGGTCAGCTTGTTTCTTGGCAAAAACTTCGTCGTTACCTTCATTGAGGATCCAGGCGATTGTTTCAATCCGATCCGCGATCGGCTGCGGACGGCGAACGGCGCCTTGCGCTCCGCCGGCCCGGGCTATCTCGCGTATTCGCTCATCGACGCGTTGATCGACGCCTATTTTCCCATCGTCGAACACTACGGCGAGCGGCTCGATCGTTTGGAAGACCGCGTGATCGTTCGGCCGGTGCGCCACACCATCGCCGAAATCCACGACGCCAAGCACGACCTGCGGGCGCTGCGGCGGGCAGTGTGGCCGCTGCGCGAGGCGGTCAACGCGTTGGTGCGCGACCCCAACGAACTGCTCGACGCCGAGACGCGCGTTCATCTCCGCGATTGTCACGATCACGTCGTGCAAATCATCGACCTGGTGGAAACCTATCGCGAGGTCTGCTCCGACTTGAACGATCTCTACCTCTCCAGCCTCAGCAACCGCATGAATGAGGTCATGCGGGTGCTCACGGTGATCGCCACCATCTTCATGCCGCTCAGCTTCATCACCGGTGTTTACGGCATGAACTTTCACACCGAGCGCTCGCGGTGGAACATGCCGGAATTGACTTGGGCGTATGGCTACCCGCTCGTTTGGTGTTTGATGATTGCGGTGGCGCTGGCCATGCTCGCGTTTTTCTACCGCCGGGGCTGGCTGGTCGCTCAAAACGGCACGAGCCGGCCAGCGAAGCGAGACGAGAAGAAGGGGCGATAGAGTTGCCCCTAGCCGGGGACCACGGTGTCGTCAGAATGATTCTCAATGAGACGAATTCCGCCACAGGAAGCTGGCGGCTTTGGGTTTTCCGCGCAAATGGCGTCCAGTGCGAATAGATCGCCGATGGGTACGCAGACCGACCTGCCGTTCACCCTGGCCGCCGGGCAAAAGTTGCAGGAAAATTGTAATGCGCGGCTGCAATTCACCTAGGCGATTGACTTGGCCCGATCGTCCGAACGTCAAGGCAAAACAGGGCTTGACATCGGCTACAGGCACCGCGCGGAAGCCGATTTTGTCGGCTTGACGCGTCGGGCATGGCACTTGCTTTACAGGCCGCCGTACATGTAAGACGGTACGAACTCGCCTGTCAAACTGACAACTCCCCCACTTCGCTCCGCAAGACTGGGCAGGCTGCGGTAACTACTCCAAGGAAACGGTCTTACGTTCGTCCGAGCGCGCCCCCGCGGGCTTGCCCCGGGATTTTTTCGCTCGCATACGAACCTTCGGCCGGCAGGTGCGTAAAA
>DASSFG010000554.1:0-5755 GCA_035694685.1 Pirellulales bacterium | reverse complement strand
TTAGTTCCCGCCGGCACGCGCTGCCAGTCTTGCAGGGCTTGAACCTCGCCCCCATCTACCGTCTACTGTCTACCGTCTACCGGTTTCTTTCCCGAACGAGCAGCATGAAAAACACACTCTTCGATCTGACGGGCCGCGTGGCGCTGGTCACCGGCGGAAGCAAGGGGCTGGGCTTGGCCATGGCCCGCGGCTTTGCCGAGGCGGGCGCCGACGTCGTCATCAGTAGCCGGCACGAAAACGAACTGCAAGCCGCCGTCGCCAAGATTCAGGACGGCACCGGCGTGCGGGCCGAATTTATCGTCGCCGACATGACCGAGCGCAAAGACGTGGCCCGCCTCTGCGAAACGGCGTTGGCCTTGATGAAGCGCGTCGACATCCTGGTGAACAACGCCGGCTCGAATACGGTGCAGGCCATCGACCAGATTCGCGATGAAGACTGGGACCGCCTGATTGAGCTCAACCTCACGAGCTGCATGGCGACGTGCCGGGCACTCGTGCCACAGATGAAAGAGCGACGCTGGGGGCGGATCATCCACATGTCGTCGATCATGGGTCTGGCTTCGAAAGAAGAGCGCAACATTTACTCGGCCACCAAGTCGGCCTTGCTGGGTTTGTGCCGGGCCAGCGCCCTGGAGCTGGGCGCCTACAACATCACGGTCAACTGCATCGCGCCTGGGCCGTTCATGACCGACCTGCCCGGCAGCATGCTCACCGACGAGCAAAAAAAGGGCTTCGCCGACCGCACGGCCCTGGGCCGCTGGGGCCAGCCCCGCGAAATGGCCGGCCCCGCGCTGTTGCTGGCCAGCGAGGCCGGCAGTTACATCACCGGTTCGGTGCTGTTGGTGGACGGCGGAACGCTGGTCAAGACGTTCTGAGCCTTCACACGGCCACCTCAGGGCCGGTAATTCATTGGAGGTCGAAAAAGTAGGTGTCGTAGCGCGCGAGGGCGCTGCCGGCGTCTTCCCAACTATATGCGTACTGCCCGAGGTGCTGGCTGAAAAAAATGTGCCCGTCCTATTCGTACCAGCGAAAGGAATTCGCTTCGTTCCAAAGAGCATAGGATTGCCCTGCTTGCGGAGCCTCGATTCGCCTGTCAAAATAAGGCTCGCCACCGATCTTTTGGGCACCTGCCGCAACGGCTTTAGCGGGCCAAGCATGAACGAAGCCGACATCTGCCGCACGCTGGTCCGGCCGCGCCTTGAGAGCGCGGGTTGGGACGGCGACAAGCACTTCTATAGCGAGCAGACATTTTTCACCGACGGCCGCATCGTCGTGCCGGCCGGCAAACCACGCCGCCTGAAGCGCAAGTTCACCGACTTTCTGCTCCGGTTTAGCCGCGACATCACCCTGGCCGTGGTCGAAGCGAAGTCCGACCGCCGCCCCGCTGGCAACGGTTTGCAGCAAGCTAAGGAATACGCCGAAATCCTCGGCCTGAAGTTCGCCTACGCCACCAACGGCCCGCAAATCGTCGAATACGATTTTTTCACCAGTCGAGAAAGCGAGCTCGACGCCTTTCCCACGCCCGACGAGCTCTGGTTTCGCTACCAGCAGGGGCAGGGACTGACCGGGGCGATCGCCAACGCGCGGCTCGTGCCCGACTTCCATAATCCAAAGAAGGTGCCACGCGACTATCAGCGCATCGCCATCGACCGCGCCATTGAAGCCATCCTCAAGGGCCAGCGGCGCGTGCTGCTGACGTTGGCCACCGGCACGGGCAAGACCACCGTCGCCTTTCAGGTCTGCTGGAAGCTGTGGTCAGCCGGCTGGAACGCGCGGGGCGACCAGCGCAAGCCCCGCATTCTGTTTCTGGCCGACCGCAACGTGCTCGTCGACGACCCGAAAGACAAAGACTTCGCCCCCTTCGGCGACGCGCGGCACAAAATCCAAGGCGAGGCCATCAAAAGCCGCGAGATGTACTTCGCGCTCTACCAGACCATCTCCCACGACGAGCGGCGGCCCGGCCTCTACCGGGAATACGCGCGTGACTTTTTCGACCTGATCGTGATTGACGAGTGCCACCGCGGCAGCGCCCGCGACGAAAGCAACTGGCGTGAAATACTGGAATATTTCGAGCCGGCCTACCAGCTTGGCATGACCGCCACGCCGCTCCGTGAAGACAACCGCGACACCTATCTTTACTTTGGCAACCCGCTCTACACCTACAGCCTTAAACAGGGCATCGCCGACGGTTTTTTGGCGCCGTATCGCGTGCATCGCGTGTTCACGACCTACGACGCGGCCGGATGGCGGCCCAACCGCGGCCAGACCGACATCCACGGCCGCGAAATACCCGATGCCACACCAAGGATTTCGAGCGCACCGGCGGCGTATCGCTCTTGGCCCGTACCGAAGCCATTGCCCGGCACCTGACCGACTTTCTGAAGAAGACCGACCGCTTCGCCAAGACGATCGTCTTCTGCGTCGATCAGGAACATGCCGACCAGATGCGCCGCGCCCTGCACAACCTGAACACCGATCTGGTGCAGCAGCTCAAGCGGTCGGGCGACGAATACGTGGCCCGCGTCACCTCCGACGAAGGCGACATCGGCCGCGGCTTTTTGAGCAAGTTTCGGGATCCGGAGGAACGCGCGCCGGTGATCCTCACCACCTCGCAGCTTTTGACCACCGGCGTCGACGCCCCGACCTGCCAGAACGTGGTGCTGGTGCGCGTCATCGGTTCGATGACTGAGTTCAAGCAGATCATCGGCCGCGGCACGCGCGTCCGCGACGACAAGGGCAAGCTCTTCTTCAACATCCTCGACTACACCGGCTCGGCCACGCGCCTGTTCGCCGACCCCGATTTCGACGGCGAACCGTCGCTGGCTACCACCGAGCTGATCGACGACGCCGGGCAAACGATCGAAGGTTCGCAGCACGTTGATGAACAAGAGCCGGCGCCCGCCGATGACGACGAAGCCGGCAAGCCGCAATTCGACGATGAGCGGCACGAGCCGCGCAAATTTTACGTGCGCGGCGGCAAGGTCGATATCGACACCGAGGTGACCTACGACCTGAATACCGACGGCAGCAAGCTGCGCACGGTGCAGATATCGCAGTACGTGGCCGACACGGTGCGCACGCTCTATACGGATGCCGACGATCTGCGCCGCAAGTGGTCAGACTTCGAGCAGCGCTCGGCCGTGGTCGAGGTGCTGGAGGAGCGGGGGATCGACTTCAACGAGCTGGCGGCCGCGGCCGGCCAGCCCGAGGCTGACCCGTTCGACCTGCTCTGCCACGTGGCTTACAATGCTCCGCTGCGAACGCGCCGCGAACGGGCCGAACGCCTGCGGACGGAGAAGCAAGACTTCTTCGACCGCTTCGGCCCCGACGCCCGGACGATCGTCAACGAGCTGTTGGAGAAATACGCCGAGCACGGCACGGCGCAGTTCACCATTCCTGACGTGTTCGAGGTGCCGCCCATCTCGCGGCACGGCAACCTGAAAGAGATCGCCGAAAAGTTCGGCGGCACGGAGAAGTTGGTCGACGTTTTTAACGAGTTGCAGGAGCTGCTGTACGCGGCATGAAGTCGATGCTTGTCTCGTCCGTAGCCCCGCAGGGGCGTCATTCCACAGCCCAGGGCAACGCCCTGGGAAACGGAACCCCAATCGTCATCGTAGCCCTGCAAGGGCGTCACTCCGCGCGATGCAAAGTGGCCCCGAAACGCTCCCGACCCCATCGAGCACGGCCTATCTCGTACCTCTTCCGCTCCACGGGGCTTGTCCCCGTGGCCGGAACGATTGAGTGGCTAACACGCGCCCGCCGCCAAACTCTCTTCTCCGCCGGGCTTGCCCCGGTGGGAAGCACGATTTATACGTCGTGTGAGCGCTCTCGGCCAAATCATTCGCTCGGCCGGGACAAGCCCGGCTCGGGGCGAGGTTTGCTACCAGCGTCGCGTGTTAGCCTGTCAATCAGCGCTCGACGGGGGCAAGCCCCGATCGTGGCGGAAGGTGGGCCGGCGCTCGCTCCCTCGCTTCTCGCACCCTACCACCGTTCTCTGCGACCATACCCAGGGGCAACTCATGGCACGCGCTAAAACATCGAAACCCGCCAAACCGTCCCCGGCTTCCAACGGTCGCGCCTCTATCAAAAAACCCTCCCAACCCCTCACCACCGCCCAGCGCCTGGGCAGCCTGGTGAAGTCCGCGCGCGACATCATGCGCAAAGATAAGGGGCTCAACGGCGACCTCGATCGTCTGCCGATGCTCACGTGGCTGCTTTTCCTCAAATTTCTCGACGACCATGAGGCGATCCGCGAAGAACGCGCGCGGATGAAGCGCGAAAAATATCGCCCGGTGATCGAGCCGCCGTACCGCTGGCGCGATTGGGCCGCGCAGGAAGACGGCATCAGCGGCGACGCGCTCAAGGCGTTCGTCAATCACGACGAAATCAAACGCCCCGACGGCAAAAAGGGCGCCGGCCTGATCGCCTACCTGCGCGGCCTGCAAGGCGCCAACGGCGACGACCGCCGCGACGTGGTCGCCTCGGTCTTTTCGGGCGTCACCAACCGCATGGAAAGCGGCTACCTGCTGCGCGACGTGATCAACAAGGTCGGCGGCATCCATTTCGACTCGACCGAAGAGATCCACACGCTCGGCCACCTCTACGAGACCATGCTCAAGGAGATGCGCGACGCGGCCGGCGATTCGGGCGAGTTCTACACGCCCCGCGCCGTCGTGCGCTTCATGGTCGAAGTCGCCAACCCAACCCTCGGAGAAAAATCTTGGATCCCGCCTGCGGCACCGGCGGCTTCCTGGTCGAGACCTACCAGCACCTTGAAAAACAGTGCAAAACCGTGCAAGACCGCCGCACGCTGCAAGAACGCAGCATCTTCGGCGGAGAGGCCAAGCCGCTGCCGTACATGCTTTGCCAGATGAACCTGCTGTTGCACGGGCTGGAATCGCCCGCGATCGTCAAAGGCAACAGCCTGGAGCAAAAGCTCACCGAAATCAAGGACAGCGAGCGCGTCGACGTGATTCTCACCAACCCGCCCTTCGGCGGCGAGGAAGAGCGCGGCATCCAGGCCAATTTTCCCGCCGACAAGCAGACCTCCGAAACCGCGCTCTTGTTCTTGCAGCTCATCATGCGCAAACTGCGCGTCACACCCAAGCCGGGCCGGGCGGGCGTGGTTGTGCCCAACGGCACGCTCTTTGGCGACGGTGTTTGTGCGCGTATCAAGCAAGAGCTGCTCACCAAGTTCAACCTGCACACGATCGTGCGTCTGCCCAACGGCGTGTTCGCGCCGTACACCAGCATTCCCACGAACCTGCTGTTTTTCGACCGCACGGGTCCGACGGAGCACGTCTGGTATTTTGAGCAGCCATTGCCCGAGGGCAGGAAAAACTACACCAAGACGGCGCCCATACAATATGAAGAATTCGCCGAGTGCCTGGCGTGGTGGCCGAAGCGCAAAGAGACTGACCGCGCCTGGCGGGTGCCGGTGGAAAAAATTCTGGAGAACAACTGCAACCTGGACCTCAAGAACCCCAACGCGGCGGACGATTTCGAGCACCTTCCGCCCGAGCAGCTTGTGGACGATATTTTGCAGAAAGAGCTGCGCATCGCCGAGATCATGCGCGAGATCAAAGAGCTGTTGAAGGAGCAGCCATGAACGCGGTAATTGTGCAACCGGCCGTTGCACAATTGCGTTGCAACAACCGCGATTGCCTTGGGCCTGTAGAGAACGCCCTCTGTGGCGTTCCGACTGCTGTCCGTCTTGGTCGAACATCGGAATTGCCCCGGGTAGTGCCGCGCCGTC
>DASSFG010000553.1:0-3324 GCA_035694685.1 Pirellulales bacterium | reverse complement strand
GGACGAGCCCCGTTGGGGGCGAACGGTTCTCCAGCTCGCGGCGCATTAGCCTCTCAATGACGGCTCGCCGGAGGCAAGCTCCGGGCGTGGCGAGCGATGTTGCAGCCGCCGCCGACGAAAGAACGTGGCCAGTAAAAGCTCGGTGTCCGGATGGAAAAAGGCAATCGGCCGCTCGAAAGGCGATTGGGCCAGGCGATCGTGGGCAAGTAGCCGGGCAAGCCGAGCAACGAGCGGGGCGGGGCTGGGGAGTGTCGGATTTCAGAGCGCAGGGAGACGGTCCCGCTCGGTCGATTGCGGCGGCAACGTAGAGCTGCGGAGGTGGCGGCTGTCGCTACTCAGGCACCTTCGCCCTTCACGCCGCCGTCGGCCTGGTGCGCGCCGGAATCGTCGCGCGAGGCAACGAACCGTCTGCCGCAGATATAGGCACGCGATCCGTACACGCGGCACTACGGACTGGATTTCGCTGGCTGCCGGTATCCGGCTACAAATTCCCGTGCGCCGCCCGTTCGTGCAAATTTGCACGAACGGCGACCGCCGCCGTCGCACCATTGCGACACTGCTCAAAATGAGGCACGCGGATCCTGCGCTCTGCCAATGGGAACCAAGAACGACGAAACAACAACGGCCAAACAACAACGGCGAAACAAGACACCATAATCGACGCCAGAGAAGTAAGACGCCGTTTGTTTCACCCGGTGGCCCTGTCGGTGGCGGGCAATTGCTTTTGGCTAACTCTTCTCCGCCGGGTTCATTCCGCAACGATACCTGTCGCAAAGAGGTCATGCGCTCGACCGGGACGAGCCCGGTCCGGGACGAATGGTTCTGCAACTCGCTGCCCGTTAACCTGTCAATCACCGCTGCGCCGGAGGCAAGCTTCGGACGTGGCGAGCGCTATTGCCGATGCGGTGATATCACCGACCCGAGACACCGTGCTCGCCTACCCAGCCCTGCTAGGCAAGCGGCCGGACAAGCCGAGCGACAAGCGGGGCAGGGGAGGGGAGCGTCGGATCTCAATAGGGCAGGGGAGGCGCGCGGCCCCGTGGATTGCGCCGCCAACGCGAGATCGATTCCCGCGTTCTGCACCTTGCCTTCCTTTAAAAGCCGGCCCCCTGCCCTTGTCTGGCGTGAGCTAGAATTTAGGATGGTTTTTAATCGTGTTGACCACCACCGCACACCGGCATCAGGCTGGAAAGCCTGACCTATTTGTCAGGCTGGAAAGCCTGACCTACGAGAATGCAAGTTTACGATTTGGCGATGATCGCCGTACTGGCAGGTGCGACGATCCTGGGTTTCTTCAAAGGCATGGCCCGACAGGTCGCGTCGCTGGCGGCACTGGTGGCCAGTTATTTCGCGGCGCTCAAGCTGAGTCCGTCGGTAGCGGCGCATATCGACCAGCCCGAGCCGCTGAACCGGTTCCTGGCCATGCTGCTGATCTACCTGGTGACGTCGCTCGTGATTTGGCTGGCGTTCCGCAAGGTGTTGCAGATCATCGAACGGGTGCAGCTCAAAGAGTTCGACCGCCAGGTCGGCGCGCTGCTCGGCGCCGCCAAAGGCGTGCTGGTTTGCGTGGCGATCACGTTCTTCGTCGTGTCGCTCTCCGCCGCCGGCCGGCAAACGGTTCTAGCCTCGCGATCGGGCTACTACATCGCGCGAGTAATTCACCAATCTGGGCCCGTCATGCCCAAAGAGATTCATCGCCTGCTCGATCCCTATCTGGCCCAACTCGAAAAGCAACTCACTTCACCCAGCGCCAATGACTTGCCCGATCGTCGTCCGCAGCCGTACCCGAGCAGCGACGAGCTCGGCGGTCCGCGTTGAAGTCCCGGAATGCCTAACGTCCGGTTGACGGGCGTCCTGAATCAAGAACATTGCGCCTGACGCCATTTAGGTGACGCTTGGGTCCGATGGGCCGGTGCTCGCAGGCCCGCTTTTCCCGCCCAAGCGACCGTGGCTGGTCAATGAACGACCAACTCACTTCGCGATGGCGTTTTGGTGCCATCGCGATATGGCCCTGTCGCTATGGGACTTACGAATTCCAGCTTCCCTTGGCACGGTGCTTGCGTGCCCCGTTCGCCGTGACGTTCGATCGACGATGTGTGGACAAACGAAAGCCAGTTTCCACCGGGAGGAAGGAGTCTATGGCATGCTCAACGTCTACTTCGAGAACGTGATCACACGGTATCGCAAACGGCTCGCGCCCGTCACCGCGCTGAAGATTCTCGGTACGTCGCTGCTCGATGGACAGAATGCGGTCCTGGCCGTTTATCAGGCTGGCCTGTGGCGCATCAACGGCGATCACTTTTTTGTCGTGGGGGTTGAGACGCCCGCCTCCATCCATTTCGAAAACGCGACGGTCCGCTCTGAGACGATGGGCCCGTATAATCAAAGCTGGCTGGTGAACGGTGCCATTCGCGCGGGCCAATCGCAGGAACTGGCCCTGGCGCGGCTCGACGAGCAAAGTGGCGCCTGGCACGTTTATGCCGACCGCACCTTCTGGTCGGCCGCGGTCTTCACCGCTACGAGCTGAGGGTTGAGGTGTGAGGGTTCAGGGTTCAGACGGCCGGACACGATTTTGGATTTTCGATTTTGGATTTTGGATTGCGATACGCGATGCGCGATGCGCCGGCAAGCAAAATGAGCAATCAAGGCACGAGCGGGGAAGAGCGGCAGCGGCGCGGACGCCGCGTGCGCGGCGGGCCGTTCCGATAAGACTCGGCCGCCGCTTGTGAGTGGCTGAACCCTGAACCCTGAACCCTGAACCCCGAACCCTGAACGCTTATTTAATATTCCCCGGGAAAAACCGGCATTCAAACCGAACATAAGAAACATTATCGGACGTTGTGAAGTGGCCGGAAATGCGGTGTTTTCAGGGATTTGCCGGCGGCGTGAACCATTACGGTGCCAGCGACGTGTCAACACGGTAACGCCTCGAAGAAGGTGAAAGAAAGTCGCTCCGCGACAGGCCAAAGCGGCGATGAATCGCCGCACTCCAAAGCGGCAAGCTGGCGGCGAACCGCCTCGTTGCAAGAAAACTCCCGACGCGCTAGTTGGCGGGCGATTCGATGAAGGCGCCGATGCGGCGGAACCTCTGGTAACGCGCGGCTAGCAGGGAGTCGAGCGGTTGCGAGACGAGCTCGCGGATGCTTTTGACGAGGTACATCTTGAGCCGGGCAGCGGTCTGGTGATGGTCGCGGTGGGCGCCGCCCAGCGGCTCTTCAATGACGTCGTCGATCACGGAAAGGCGAAGCAGGTCTTTGGAAGTCATCCGCAAAGCTTCGGCGGCCTGCTCGGCATACTTGGCGCTCTTCCAAAGAATGCCGGCGC
>DASSFG010000552.1:0-2436 GCA_035694685.1 Pirellulales bacterium | reverse complement strand
ACCGCTTGAATCTCGGCCACGGATAGCGAGGGCATGATTTCCAGGATTTCATCGTAGCCGTAGTTTAGTTGGAGATACGGCACCAGATCCTGGACGGTGATGCGACTCGTGGAGAGCTGTGGACCACGGCCTTTGTCGATGATGGCGATGTCGGTCTTCATTGGAATCCCTCAAAGTGCCTTTGCATTGTACCATCATTTCGTGCCGGGTGAGGCAAGATCGCGCTGCCGCTGAGTCAGCGGCGGCAGGCCAGGCGACACGCATGTCGCATTTTCAGACCTGCTTCGTTCTTTTGCTTCCTTCTGTTTGCCTGCTGTCGATCGTAAAATTAACGTCGCGGATTCTTCAAATCGCGGCCAGCAACCGCGCGAGCGTCTTGGCGATCGTCAGCTCTTCGTCGGTGTGGATGACGCGCACGGGCACTTGACTGCCCTCGGCGGAAATCATGGGCTCGTTGGCTTGGTTGCGGCGGCCGTCGAGTACGATACCCAGAAAGGCCAGCCCTTCGCAGATCTGGGCGCGGACTTCGTGAGCGTTTTCGCCGATGCCGCCGGAAAACACCAGCGCGTCGAGGCCGCCGAGCGCGGCCGCATAGGCGCCGATGGTTTTCTTTGCTTGATAGCAAAAGACGCTTACGGCTTCGGCCGCCCGCTGGTCTTGCTCTCGCCGCGCCAAAAGATCGCGCATGTCGGAACTGGTCTCGGAGAGGCCCACCAGGCCGGAGCGACGGTTGACGAGCTCGTGAAACGCGCCGACTGACAGTCCTTCTTGTTCGATCAGGTAGCGCACGAGTCCCGGGTCGAAGTCGCCCGACCGCGTGCTCATGACCAGGCCGGCCGTGGGAGTGAAGGCCATCGTCGTATCGAGGCAGCGTCCGCCCGCGACCGCCGCCATACTGGCCCCGTTGCCGAGATGCGCCATCACGACCCGCCCGGCCGCCGCGGCCGGATCGAGCCGGGCCAACTCGTCCATGAGATAGGAGTACGACAGCCCATGAAAGCCGTAACGGCGAATTCCTTTCTCGGCGTACTTGCGCGGAATGGCCAAGAGGCGCGACTCCGGCGGCAGGTCGCGGTGAAAAGCCGTGTCGAAACAAGCGGCCTGTCGCGCGTGAGGCGTCGACTTGCCGAATGCTTCAATCAGCTCGATCTCGCCGGGCAAATGCTCGGGGTCGAACGGCGCCATCCGTCGCAGCTCCGCCATCACACGTTCGTCGATCCAGCAGGGTTCGACCAGTTTTGGGCCCCCATGCACGATGCGATGGCCGACGGCCGACAACGAGCCAAGATCGGCCCGCGAGCCCAGCCAGTCGACAATCCGCTCGACCGCCTGAGCATGGCCGGTCGTCGCCAACTGCGTGCGAACCGTTTCCTTCGTTCCGGCATCGACGCCCTTCAGCGTGCCCTCGCCCAAACCGATGCGGTCGATACTGCCCGACAACCGGCGCAGTGGTGAGTCGGCCAGCTCGAACATCGCGAACTTGATGCTCGACGAGCCCCCGTTGATCGCCAGAACACAGGCAACATTAGTCGATGCTTCAGTCTTCATCGGAGGCGGGGCCTGCATGTAAGACAAGGGGACAAGGAGACAAGGGGGATGTATCAAAACACTCCCCAATCGTGCTTGCCGCCCATCTCCTTGTCTCCTTGTCCCCTTGTCTCCTTGTCACGAACGCCGGGCCGGCGCGCTATTTACTCGAACTTCGGAATCTCGGGCGTGGGCAACTCGGCGAGCAGGCGTTCGATGACGCCATCGTTGGTCATACCCTCTGCCTGGGCCTGAAAGTTGGTGCTGATGCGGTGCCGCAGCACCGGAATGGCCACTTTCTTGATGTCGTCGATGGCCACCGAAAAGCGGCCTTCCATGGCGGCCAGCGCTTTGCCGCCGTGAATCAGGAACTGCCCGGCACGCGGGCCGGCGCCCCAATCGACCAGCTCGCGCACAAAGGGAGGCGCGGATTCATCTCGCGGACGAGTGGCCCGCACCAGCCGGGCCACGTACTTGATGATGTATTCGCTTACCGCCACCGAGCCGACCAGCTTTTGCAGGTTCAGGATCGCCCGACCGGAGAGCACTTTACGCACCTCGGGCCGCTCGCCGCGCGTCGTCGAGGCCAGAATCCGCTCTTCGTCCGCGAGCGTCGGATAGTTCACCTTGATGTTGAACATGAAGCGGTCGAGCTGGGCTTCGGGCAACGGATAGGTGCCTTCCTGCTCGATCGGGTTTTGCGTGGCGATGGTGAAGAAGGGGTCGGGCAAGTTGAACGTTTGCTGGCCGACCGACACTTCCCGCTCTTGCATGGCCTGCAGCAAGGCGGCCTGGGTCTTGGGCGGAGTGCGGTTGATCTCGTCGGCCAGCAGGATGTGGGTGAAGACCGGGCCCGGGCGGAAAGCGACCTCGCCGGTGCGGGGGTCGTAGACCCCGCCGCCGGTCAGG
>DASSFG010000551.1:0-8285 GCA_035694685.1 Pirellulales bacterium | reverse complement strand
CTCATCCTGACCGCGAACTGGCTTGGCCTGCGTTTTGTTTCACCATGGCTTTGTCACGACTAGAAATTGGGTTGGCGTCTGTAGGGAACGCCCTCCGTATACAAAGCCGTAATTCCTTTGCGCCCCCGAAGATCTGATCTGTCGTTTAACCGCAGGGCCAACGGCCCGCGCGATTTTTGCCAACGCGCGGGCCGTTGGCCCGGCGGTTGAACGACGAGACCGTGCAATGGGTTGCGGTCAGGGGCCGCGCCAAGGCGTTCCCTGGGGCTGCGAGTTGACCTCGTCGGGTGATTCACGCCAGCGCCACGGAGGGCGTTCTCTACTGAGACAGAGTCCCCAACTCCACCAGCCTAAAAAAGATGCACCCGAACACCGACATGCGTACATTACTAGCACCGATCCGCAGTTCCCCCACTGGGGAACTACGAGCCATTAAAAAATGCCGGATTCGGGCGGTGTTTGCAAATTTGCGCAAACCGTGGCCTGCGACGCCGGTTTTGCCTCCAATGCTCGCCTTTTAGGCACGCTCGCGACGGCGGCGCCAAGCAGCGCGGCGAAGTCGCGCTGGTTCAGGCCGAGTTGCGTTCGCCCGGTGCGAATCTGCTCGGGCTGCAACAGGCCAAGCTGCTGCCGCAAGACGCGGTTGATCTCATGCCCGGTGTGGTTGTCGAAAACCACCTCGCCGCAGTTGGCGCAGGTGGGCAGCTCCAGGTCGGGGACGACAACTTCGTATGCCCGGCCGTCGTAGTTGATCGTGGTTGTGTAGGGCGTGGCGACCCGATTGACCTGCTCTTGGCCGCAGTTGCCACAGCGTCACGGGAATGGTCGGTCAACTGTCCTCTTGGGCCTTGCCATGTTGATTTTTCAAGGTGGATGGATGCGAACGCCGTCTCCTCCCCGGCATGTTGGCTTCAGAAATACGGTACAGCGTTGAGCAGGTTCTCTGCCGCAGTCACATCGGGCGCGTCGGGAAGCGCTCCGGTCGCCGACGCGTAATACCTCCGATGTTCGGCGGCCGTCTCAAGGAAACCCTCGATTTTGGCGACCGCCGTGGCCCAGTCCCTTGCGTCTGCTAGCCGTGCTGCGACCACCAATTCCAGCATGGCCGCAAACAAATTGCAGACATTTCCCTCAACGCCGTCACATTCGTGGCGCAAGAGCGCGATTGCTTGTCTCAGACGGTCGATTGCGTCGCATTCGATCCGCCGCGGCTGCCGCGCAACTGCCTGCAGGTAAATCCAGGCCGGATACGGCTTCCCGCCCGCCGTCAATCGCTCGTCGAGGATTGGATCCGACCAGAGACGGCCTTCCAGACGCGCCAAGTCAGCGTGGAGAAAAGCAGCCCATGGATTGCCCGCGCCGCGCTCGATGAGCGCAGCGACATCGTTCAGAGCCTCCCGCGCACCGACGGTATCGCCACGGCGAAGCCGCGCGTGAACGCGATAATGCGTGGTTCGTTCTACGTTACCGGATTCTTTTAACTGGTGACAGAGCGTGAGTGAGCGGCCAAAAAGCTCATCCCAACCGTTCTGGCCCAGCACCGCCAGTGTCCGAGCTAGCGTATTCCAAACTTTTACGCGGGTCAGGGGGCGGAAACGCCGTGGCTGTTCGATGGCCGCCGATGCCCACGGCTCAAGCAATCGAGGAATCTCGTCAAAACGATGCGCGCTAAACAGGCTCGCGCCGTATTCGGCAGCGGCGTCAGCTTCGTCATCGTCGCACCCGATCGCGCCTAGCGCCGCTATCCGATCATAGGCATCCCGCGCGACGCGGACTGCATCGGAGAACCGCCCGTGGTACCGACAGGCGCCGGCATAAAGCCGCGCGAACTCGGTGAGAACAGCCGGATCAACGGGCTCGGCAAACCCGCAATGCCAAACACGGTCGCCCAGGTCGGCGGCAGCGCGGTGGCATTGTTCGCGGTCGAACGCCTTCAGTCGCTCCAGCACTCTCGCCGATTCCCGCTTATCAAGCGGCCCGACCGCGTCGAGTAGCGGCGCCAGAAGGCCAGCGGTGTGCAGACGTGCCGCCAGATCAGCGAGCGATTGCACTTCCCAGACCTCGGCGGCGGAGTCACGAGAGATTTCGCTGCCAGTCGCACAGATGATCAGGCTCAATTGGCCGCACTCGCGAGTCGCGGCCTCCAGTTTGGCGTCGATGTCGCCCACCGCTTTAAGTGCGCCGCCAGGCGCAAGCTGAGCGACAGCCGTTGCCGCTCTCAGCAACGGAAGGCCAAAACCGGTCATGCAGTCGAGCACAGCCAGCACAGCCGCGATTGTCATTGACTCACCCCGCGCCCCGAGCCCCGTGGCGTTCTCAAACCGAAATGCAACCCGCTCGGGCACGCTCCACTTCTCCGCGACGCCGCTTACCTGCACCAACTCGGTCAGAACGTCGAGAATGTCTGCATGCCCAAACGGTAACCGCCCGTCGACATTCCAATAATCATCGGCGCGAACCGGCCGCAACGGAAAGACATGGCCCGTTGGGGAATCGTCAACGGCGAGACCTATGACGCGAGGTTCCGGAAGTGTACTGGATGCCGGCAACTGACGTCCCGGCGCCCAGCGATCCATCGACCCAGGCGGCAGCACGATGCCCTGCTCGCTGAGCGCTGCGATCAGGCTTATGAGACGCGAGCCGCACATGAACCAGGCCCCATCGGACCGCTTCCATTTGGCAACGAGCCGGTCGATGCACAAGACGGGATTCGTCCGCCAGAGCGCCTCATTTCCCGCCTCGGCCATGTCGGCGTTGATCCACGCAGCATTCACAATCGGACTGTGATTGTTTGACGGTTTTCACCGCCGGTTTGAAGGACCACTTGCCCATCGATCCAGCCAAAATCAGGTTCGGCCCTGTGGAAGCCGGTTCGCTCGCCATTCGTCCATGCGGCCGTCTGCTTGCCCATCCTGCCGAAGCCGGTAAGCGGTGGAGGGGCAGCGTCTCTTGCTCCTTGCCAGCCCACGCGCACTCCGCCCGCATCAGCGGCAAGCAACAGCGCGCCACCGGAGTGCAAAGGAACCTCGCCCCACCGCGTCGAAGCCGATGCAACGGACTCTGCAACCTCAGCCGTCAAGCCGACACCGGGGCTTGCGGCAAGTGCTTGGTGCGTCTCCGCGACGAGCCACGCTGGAGGCGTTTTGCTGAGGTCAGCAACTCTTAAAACCGCGCCCTCGACGAGTAGCGGCTCGAACTCCGCACGGTCCTCCAGCGACCGTCTTGCACAAGCCACCTCATCGAGCCAAGCCATATGCTCTGGATCGGCATCGACACTCACACCCACTGGGTCGTCCGGAATAGTCCCGCGTGCAAGCCCGGCGATCACTCGCCGAACTTCTTTTACCGCATCGTCGGGAACCGTTCCGACGCGCAAACGGTCCGAGCACATGCTCGCGGGCAGCCAGGCCGACTCGCCGCACCGAACGGTCAACGGCCGATCGAGGAACTCGGGCCAGAGACCAATATCGCAACGTCCCGCCAGCGGCAAGTCATCCGCCGGGGCCAGCAACACAGTCGCCGGATCATCGACGTGGAAGCGAACCAGCAACCATTCGATAGTCGCCTCGACGGGCGAATCGAAGACATAAAGATCGCCCGGCGCCGGTCCAGCGACGTTCATCTGCCGCGCGGCCGAACACTCCTCCAGCCGTGCCGCTGCCTCGACGATTGCCTGACGGAGCCGCTCCGCCCGATTCTGGCTCGCCATCGGTATAACCCTTTTTTTAATGTCTCTGTTCCTGCCTGTGTCTAAGTAACCGGCACGACAGCTATTCGTCCGGCTTTTCCGCAAGAATTTCACGCGCCATGCCCCGCAATCGCTGAAGGTAGTCCGACAGCGTTTTGGCCGACATTGTCAGCCGCCGCGCAAGTTCGGCCTGATTGGGCCGTGATACCCCCTCGTCTTCGATCGTTCTAATCCACTCCTCAAACACCGCCGTAAGACCTTTGCGGACACGCGCTTGCTGCTCCTTCGCGATCCGCTCGGGAACAGTTCGCTTCAGCATCTCCAACACGTCTTTCGTATCGAGATCCTGGTCGGGCCAAACCAGCCGCACGAGTCGATACGACTCGTCCTGGCCTTCGTAGCCCAGCTCGGCGGCCGGTTCCGCGTGCCTCGCCGCCCAATCGTCCCGAGCGCGAGATGCAATCGCGGCCACCAGGTCGGAAACACGAAAGCACGGCATGCCGTTGGCCTCAATACGCCTGAGGAATTCGATCATCCATTCGCGTCCTTCGTCGGAAGTCGAAACCAGGTCCGCGAGCGCTTCATTCCAGTTCGGCACTTCGAGCACCGCTGCATCCAACTCGGTCCGCTCGCCCGGCTTCATTCCTGCGGCGCCGGACCCGATCCGAACAATCGAGGCGGCCGGTAGTCGGTTTTCGTCGAGGGTATCGACCGCAGCCTGCCCCGATGCGGCCAAATCCGCCACCGCTGCCTCCAGGTTGGAAAAAACAGCATAGCCGATCGGGTCCCGCTTGCTCTGCCGATGGAACAGGAAATTGTTGACGTTGCGAGTGATCAGTCCCTCGATATTCGGCCGCACCACAAGCTGATTGCGCAAACCTTCGATCCGCTCGGCGACGCCGAAGCGATAGCAATCGGAGACAATATCGTCGAAGGCCCCCGGCGCTTGCCATGTCGGCGGGTCGTAACCGAGCAATGCGGGCGGCTGGGACAGCAGCCCACGGCGTCGCATGCACTGCTTGAGCAGCTTTTCCAGCCGCGGAAGCACGCAGGCCTCGGGATCGCAATCGCGGCCAAAGGTGCGAACATGATCCGTAAAGGAGAGGCACATGGTTACGTCTCCTCCTCAGCATTGCGTCGCGCCAGCGCGGTCTTCAATGCTTCAAAAACGCCCTGCTCCAGGCGGCCAAGATACCGATTTGCGAACAGCAATTTGATCTTGTGTAGCCGCAACACGTGCGGCGTCAGCTTGAACGCCGTCCGCTTTTTCAGCCCATTTTGCTCGGTCGCCTCGACGATGAAGTAGTTCCGCAAGCTGCGGATTCGGTCGGCATCGGTCCCGTGAACGAAGATCGCTTCGGTCTCGCCCGGCTCATACTCCGTACAAGCGCCCGGATGATCCGCCGCCGACTCGACCTCAAAGCCCCAATGCCGATTCGGCACCATCAGCACCGCGCCGGGCAACTCGCGGTCGGCATCAAAAACCTCCGGCTCCCCGCCCGCGCTGGCCCGCTCGTCGGCCTCGCTCTCGTGCGATCGCCGCCGCACACGCTCGCGGCCAGATACGTCTAAAAAGCTGTCGTCGCTGTCTTCCATCACCACTCCGATGGGCGAAAAACCCGGCGAACGCGGACGAGTGGCGGAATCGCCGGTTATCAGAGAAGGGCGCCCTCCCCCGGGCGAGTATTCTAACGCACTGCGGTGTGGTACAACAGGGTGCGATTCTTCCGTCGCTTTGGTGGGGTTGTGGGATGATGCTGTCCGTTCCGCAAGATGACTTCGATGAAATCGCGCAATGGCATTTCGCGGTGGGCGGCCTCGACACGCAGCAAGAAACTCTCGAACTGGCCGGCGCCATCCGCCTCCGCCGCCTGAAGGCGTTTCCGACGGCCGAGCGGCTGGCAGCCAGTCTGACGAGTCTGCCTGTGGCCGGCGCGATGGCCCAGTACGGCGCTGAAGTTGTGCGGCACGAGCTGGTCATCGACGCCGAACGGTTCGAAGACCAAACCGAACGCATTTTTCCGACCGCGGAAGCCGTACTCGCCGGCTTTCGCATTCGCACCGGGGCCGAAATCGTTTGTCCGGCTGTTTGCGAACGGTCCTGGGCCGACCTTAAGACGGTCCCGCCCAATAAGTGCCGGGCATTTCACTTCGAGCGCGGTCTCTCGCACCAGGCGATCGTGGAGCCGAAACTGTTGCTCGCCGAAGACCTCGATTGGGTGCGCAACAATCTCGGCAAGATCGTTGAGCTGACTGGAGACGATAGCTTCCAAACCGCCGTCGAAGCGCTCTGCACCTACATGCTGGCGTCAAACGACCGCATGAAAGTCGCCCAGCTTTGGGCCGGCGTCGACGCGATCTTTGACCTTGAATACGAGCTGCGCTACCGTCTTGCCACGCTCTCGGCCAAGCTGCTCGGCACAACGCCGCTCGAAAACCGCGAAGTCTACGCCGACATGAAAGCATTGTACGGCGAACGCTCAAAGATCATCCACGGTAAGCAACTCGCGAAGAAGCGCGACGTGCACGAAGAAAAAGTCCAGCAGCACATCATCCGCATGCGTGCTCGGCTGGCTCAGATGCTTACGAAACTGATCTCGCTGGGCAAAGTGCCGACGGAGGAGGAATTCGAGCAAATGCTGTTTGAAAAATAAATTCGGACGTTGGCTGGTTCGGCCCGTTATTCATTCCTGGACAAAGCGCCCGCCACGCTGGCGCGCAAGGTACTTACGGTTCATGGCAAATCACGGCGAAATCGTTTCGTTCATCTGGGGCGTCGCGGACCTGATCCGCGATTCCTTCAAGCGCGGACACTATCAGGACGTCATCCTCCCCTTCACCGTACTGCGGCGGATCGACGCCGTGCTCGCCCCCAGCAAGCAAAAGGTGCTCGACGCCCACGGCAAGCTCAAAGGCAAGCTCGACAATCTCGACCCCCAGCTTTGCAAAGCGTCGGGCTTCGCCTTCTACAACACGTCGAAATACGACTTCGACAAGCTGAAGGCCGAGCCCCAGCAACTCGCGGCCAATCTGCGGCGCTACATCAACGGCTTTTCCAAGAACATGCGCGACGTGATCGAGAAGTTCGATTTCGACAACACGATCAGCAAGCTGGAGTCGGCCAACCTGCTTTACAAAGTCGTCGAGCGGTTCGCCGACACGACGAAGGTCGACCTCAGTCCGGCCGCCATCACGAACCACGAGATGGGCTACGTCTTCGAAGAGCTGATCCGGAAGTTCAACGAAGCGCTCGACGAGAACCCCGGTGAACACTTTACGCCGCGCGAGGTGATCCGGCTGATGGTCAACCTGGTCACCTCCCACGACCAGAGGGCGCTCAAGAGAGGCAACGTGATTCGCACCGTCTACGATCCCTGCTGCGGGTCGGGCGGCATGCTCACGATCGCCAAGGAACGGATTCTGGAGATCAACGCCAAGGCCGACGTTCACCTGTTCGGGCAAGAGGTCAACCCGCAGACGTTTGCCGTCTGCAAATCCGACCTGTACATCAAGAGCGCCGACGGCCGCGACGCCGACAACATCGCCTTCGGCAGCACGCTCTCGCACGACGGCCACGCCGACCGCACCTTCGACTACCAGTTCGCCAATCCGCCCTACGGCAAAGATTGGAACCTCGACCAGGAAGCGGTGCGGAAAGAAGCCGCGCGTGCCACCAAGAACCGCTTCGAGGCCGGTCTGCCGCGGATCAGCGATGGCCAGCTTTTGTTTCTGCAACACATGCTCGGCCGCATGCACCATCGGCGCGAAGGCGTGAGCCGCGTGAGCATCATCATGAACGGCTCGCCGCTCTTCACCGGCGACGCCGGCTCCGGCGAAAGCGAGATCCGCCGTTGGATTCTGGAAAACGATTTTTTAGAGGCGCTCGTCGCCTTGCCCCAGCAGCTTTTCTACAACACGGGCATCAGCACCTATGTCTGGGTGCTCGCCAACACGAAACCAGCCGACCGCAAAGGCAAGGTGCTGCTGATTGACGCCAGCGAAGCGTGGCTCTTGCGGCGCAAAAGCCTGGGCGACAAGCGCCGCGACATCCCGGACGGCGTCGACCGGACGGAAAACTTTATTCCCTTTATCGTCGAGTTATTCGAGCGATTCGAGGACGCCACGACCATCATTCCGGCTGCCGAGCCAAAGGAACTTCGCGCGAAGGTTTTTCCGACGACTGCCTTCGGCTACCGCAAGGTGACGATCGAGCGGCCATTGCGGCTGAATTTCCAGGCCAGTCCCGAGCGGATCGCGCGCGTCGAAGAGGCCAAGGCGTTTCAGAACCTGGCCGTGAGCAAGAAGAAGGACGCCGACGAGCGGGCCGAGGATGAAGCGGCAGGCCGCAAAACGCAAAAGGCCATTCGCAAGATGCTGGCGACGTTGCCCGCCATGCTGGTCAATAACCGCGCCGAGTTTTTACCGCTGTTTGATGCGGCGGTAGCGAAGGCCGGTTTACGATTGGCCGCCTCGGTGCGGCGGGCGATTCTCGACGCGCTCAGCGAGCGCGACGAGACGGCCGCCATTTGCCGCGACGACGACGGTAACTTTGAGCCGGATTCCGAGCTCCGCGACACTGAGAACGTTCCACTGGGTG
>DASSFG010000550.1:0-3252 GCA_035694685.1 Pirellulales bacterium | reverse complement strand
GTGTTATAATCCGGGCGGTTGTTTTGTTTTGTCCGAATCAAACCACGGCGAGTTCCTGGAAAGCAATTATGCCAAAGACAGCGTCAAGCAATCCCGGTCCGACCTCCGTTAAGGAATTGCGCCGAGCGATAGATGTGGTCGAAAAGCACGAAACACGGGCTGCCCAGTATCGTGTTGCCACATTTCTGGTCGATCATTTCTGGGGCAAACCCGAAAACGCCGTGGATGGCGTGGGAGTGGCCGAAGCCCTCGGTGTGCTACTGGCAAGCTGGAACATGGCGTTCTATCGCTTTTCACCGTTCGACTACAAGTGCCTCGAAGAATGCCTCGCGAAGAACGAGACCTTGATCGGCGACTTCAGAGAACGAGACATCCTGAGCTACGATCCGGCGGACGATGACGACCGCATCAGAGCGATCTTCGATGACTTTCTTAGGGCTTTGGCTTGTTGTAGGGGCAAGGTGAAGGGGAAAACCAGCCCGATTGCTGCGGCCAAGGCTCTCCACATGCTCGCCCCAAAGTTCTTTCCTCTTTGGGACAAGAAGATTGCGAAAGCATATCGTTGCAACTATGCGACAGAGCCGGCGAAAAAATACCTGCGGTTCATGCGAAAGACGAAGGAGATCGCCGAAAACTTAGCCGGCGATGTTGAGGTCGGCGCAAAGACATTGCTGAAAATGATCGATGAGTATAACTATACGAAGTATGCGAAGCCCGATTGGGAATAGGCGGCTTTGGCCGGCAGGGGGATGGACGGAAAATATGAGGCCGCTGGCCTGAACCGAAGGCGATCAGTCGTAACGCGGATCAACACAGGAAGCGGGACAGTACCCGACTTCAAGAGTTGAGCCATTGCTCTTCGGCCGGCACGACCGCGGCCCCCAGCTCAAGGGCTGCAAAGGGCCGACCGCGAAATGCTGCCCGCAGATGCCGTCCGTCAGAGCTGGCTGGCAGTTCGTTTGACATTCAGCTACTGCCGCGGACAATTTGATAGCGGTCGTTGCCACGTAAAAGGCAAATTAGGTCGCCCTGCCTGTCTGTGATGAGAGCGAATAGGTTGGTGACGTCTCGGCCGAGCACCGCAATGTCGAGTATCGCCGCGTCACCTGCTGCGGCAAATTCTCCGCGGAAATCGATCTTGCGTCCGAGTGTGTCGGTAAGCCGTATCCGGGTTCGCACAACGCCGGCTAGCGCTGTTCCGCCGAACCCATTTAGCTCAACGTCGGCTTGAGTTGGCTCCAAGCCCAGTACGGCAAAGAGCGATGCTGTGAATACTGTGCGGTCGGCACCTGTGTCGACCAAGAACTCGACCCCTCGCCACCTACCGTTCGCCGCCAGAACCTCTCCGCGAAGAATCGGCCTGACCACGCCATCATTACAGACGTACCATTCACCGCGAATTTCCATATATGCTGGCCAGGTTCTTCTCTGGGATGTAGCGGAAAAACAGCCCGTCGTCGTCGGGATGCGCGGCCTCCGCGGCCGCGACCGCCTCTTGCACCGTAGCACCGATGAACAGCTCCTCGCCGGCGATGCACATGTATTTGCCTCGGCACTTGGGGTAAACTTCGTGCGCGTGGGCTTGCAGCCACGCGGAATTGCGGTCGAATCGCTCGCGCTGGGCGCGCGCCTTGGCCAACTCGACCGGATCGGTCACAATTTCCATCGACACTTGCAGTTCACCGTTGTCCGGCATAGCCAAACCTCCGTGGAGTTAGGGCCTAAAATCACTCGCAACACGCCCACCGTTGATTTTACGTCGTTGCGTTGGCAGCATCAATCAATTCATACCAAATAGCCGTGTGAGATTACCGGGTGCAACGGCATCGGTGGCTGGGGCAAAGCTGGCCGCGTTCAAGCCAACATTTGTCAGGGCCCTACCGGCCAGCGATGCCCCGGTGGCCGCATTTCCTCACGCATCGCCGCGGCAACGTCTTTCTCGAAGATCAGGGCCGCGTCGCGGCTCTGCCCAGCCACCGTTGCCGCTCGATCGGCTCAATGTCCGGTAATCGTGCATGGCTATTTAGGAAGCACCGAAAGCGGCGCTGGCCAACCGGGCACCGAGTTTGCGGCGAAGACTTGTTGCATCAAACGATAGGGTAGATAGTGAGTACCATCAGAATCCGTCGATGACGCAGCACTATGCCGTCGTTCCCGAACACTTAGCCAACCCGCCGCCCCATGTCTAACCGACTTGCTCAAGAGACCAGCCCGTACCTGCTGCAACACGCCAATAATCCGGTCGATTGGCATCCCTGGGGCACGGAAGCGCTCGAGCGTGCCCGCCGCGAAGACAAGCCGATTTTTCTTTCCATCGGATATTCGGCCTGTCATTGGTGCCACGTAATGGAGCATGAGAGTTTCGAAAGCGAGTCGATCGCGCGGCGGCTCAACGAGGGCTTCGTGTGCATCAAGGTCGATCGCGAAGAGCGGCCCGATCTCGATCAGATCTACATGACCGCGGTGCAAGCGATGACGGGGCGGGGCGGCTGGCCGATGTCGGTCTTTCTGACGCCAAAGCTGCAGCCGTTCTACGGGGGCACCTATTGGCCGCCCACCGGCCGCATGGGCATGCCGGGGTTCGACCAGGTCATCGAAGCCGTGCTTGACGCCTGGCGAAACCGCCGCCAGCAAGTCGAGCAGCAAGCGGGCGAACTGACCGCCGACATCGACCGTGCTGGCCGCATGAGCTTGCCTCCGGGAGAATTGTCGGACAAACCGCTCAAGGCCGCGGAGGCGGCGCTGGAGCGTGTGTTCGACCATCAGCATGGCGGCTTTGGCGGGGCACCGAAGTTTCCGCACCCGATGGACCTGCGGTTGCTGTTGCGCTGCTGGCGCCGCGAGCCGCGCGAGCCGCTCTTACAGATGGTGACGCTCACGCTCGACCGCATGGCGGCCGGCGGTATGTACGATCAGCTCGGCGGGGGTTTTCATCGCTATAGCGTCGACGATCGCTGGCTCGTGCCGCACTTCGAGAAAATGCTTTACGATAATGCCCTGTTGACCACGGCCTACGTCGAAGCCTTTCAGGCGACCGGGCAAGACGATTACCGCCGCGTTGCACGAGAGACGCTCGACTTTGTGCTCCGCGATATGACTTCGCCGGACGGCGGCTTTTTTAGCACGCTGGACGCCGACAGCGAAGGCGAAGAAGGGAAGTTTTACGTATGGTCGCCCGCCGAGATCGAAGCGGTGCTCGGCGCCGAACGCGCCCGGACCTTCTGCCGCGTTTACGATGTCAGCGACGAGGGA
>DASSFG010000549.1:0-6523 GCA_035694685.1 Pirellulales bacterium | reverse complement strand
TTGCCCGTCTTGCGGTCGCCGATGATCAGCTCGCGCTGTCCGCGGCCGATGGGCGTCATCGAGTCGATGGCCTTGATGCCGGTTTGCAACGGCTCACGGACCGGCTGCCGCCCGGCGATGCCCGGCGCCATGAACTCGACTGGCCGGCGGTCGGCGGTGACGATCGGCCCTTTGCCGTCGAGCGGGTTACCCAACGGATCGACCACGCGGCCCACGACGGCGTCGCCCACGGGCACGCTCAGCAAGCGGCCGGTGCTGCGGACCTCGTCGCCTTCCTCGATCTCCAAAAAGTCGCCCAGGATGATGACGCCTACGGAGTGCTCTTCGAGGTTGAAGGCCAGGCCGTTGACGCCGTTGGGAAACTCGACCATTTCGC
Source organism: Pirellulales bacterium (assembly GCA_035694685.1). Classification (GTDB taxonomy): domain Bacteria; phylum Planctomycetota; class Planctomycetia; order Pirellulales; family JAICIG01; genus DASSFG01. The sequence continues at coordinate 6,147 of DASSFG010000549.1, read as the reverse complement.
CGGACATGACGCCGGAGAGGCCGTAGACGCGCGCGATACCGTCGCCCACCTCGAGCACACGGCCGACCTCGCGGACGTCGATCTGCGACTCGTACTGCTCAATTTCCTGTTGGAGAACTGAGGCTATCTCGTCGGCGTTGAATTTCATGAATGCTCCTGTCGATCATTTGGCTGCGGACACGGGCCAGGCGAGTGGCCACCGAGCCGTCGTAAACGGTATCGCCGACGCGGAAGACCAGGCCGCCGATCAGGTCGGGATCGACCTTGGTCGCCAGCACCGGTTCACCGCCCAGCATGTTTCTGAGTTGATTTTGAATTCGTTCGCTCAGCTCGCCGTCGAGCGGCGTGGCCGTAGTAACTTGTACGCGCACACGGCCATGCTGTTGGTCGCGCAGATCGCGCACGGCTTTACGTATCGCTCGTAGAAACCCGCCCCGGCCGTGCGACGCAACCACCTTCAGAAAATTCAGGAAGGTCGGCGTCACGTGACCGCTTAGCGCACGCTCGACAAGTATCACCTTTTGGTCGTTGGCGATCATGCCGGAAGCAAACACTTCCTCGGCCTGAGGCTGCTTGACCAGCAGGGCGATTAATTGATCGAGCTCATCCAGCACTTCGTCGGTATTGCCCGCCTTTTCCGTGGCCGCCAAGAGTGCCTTGCCATAGACCATGCCGAGGCGGTACGCGCCCACATCGATATCGTGCTCGTCGGTGAGCGATGCAGCGAGGTATGCGTCTTCGGGCATGGAAGGGTTCAGGGTTCAGTACTCTTTGGAGTGCGGCGATTTATCGCCGCTTTCGTTCGTCGCGAAGCGACCTTTCTTTTTTCGTCAATTTGTAGGGTGGGACGAGCGAAGCGAGTCCCACCGATCCTCGGTTTGCGGTGGGACTCGCTTCGCTCGTCCCACCCTACACTCTGTTGCCTAATTCGGGCTTGGTGCGTGAAACTGCGATAGCGCTTCCGTGACGAGCTGGGCGTGCTGGCTGGCGTCGAGCTGGGTGCGGATGATCTTGCCGGCGAGCTCGACGGCCAGGTTGGCACTGGTTTCAGCCAACTCGCGTAGGGCCTGATCTTTGGCGGTCTGAACTTCGCGCTTGGCCCGGTCCATTTCGGCGGCGGCGTCGGCGCGTGCCTGAGCCAAGATCTCCTGCTGGGTTGCCGCAGCGTCGCGACGGGCTTCCTCGATAATTGCCCGCACTTCGTCCTGCGCGCTGGCCAGCTTGCGCTCATATTCGGCCAACATCTGCTTTGCCTCGGCATTCGCCCGCTCGGCGGCGGCAATCTGTTCGGCGATATGGTGCTCGCGTTTCTCCAAGCCGTGCGAGATCGGCCCCCAGGCAAACTTCCACAGTACCCCTACGAGTAACAGAAAGACGATGAACGTGAAGATCGCCAGATCGCCCTTCAACTCGGACGGATCGAGATCAACGTCTACTTGCCCGAAGTGCTCGCCATGACCGGCGGAATGATCGTCTCCATGTTCGGCCGCGCATAGTCGCGCAGCGGAAAAAAGGCAAACGACGGCGACAATGACGGCGATTGGCAGAAATCGACTCACGTTTGTTCCTCTGCTGTTTGGGAGCCGGCTTGACCACCATTAGGCGAACGGATTCTGCTGCGAACAGATGAACAGCGCATAGAACGTGAAACCTTCGATCAACGCCGCGGCAATAATCATGGCCACTTGAATGTTGCCGGCCACTTCGGGTTGGCGTGCCATGCTTTCCAAGGCCGAACCCGCCAGGCGTCCAATGCCGTAGGCAGCACCAATAACCACCAGACCGCACCCGAACGCGCCACTGAGGTTAATCAGCGTCCAGGCTCGGGCACTCTGGTTTGCGGCATTACCGCCCTCCTGAGCCATGGCTGGCGAAGCGACAAACAGGACGGCGATCGCGACCGCCACCGACAACTTAACGAATTTGTTCACTGGTTATTTCTCCTCTGGACTAAAAGGGGCGTTACTGCCAGCGCTGAGTCGTGACGTTCAGCGATGCGACTAGTGGTGATGCACTGCCGCTCCGATAAACAACGCTGACAAAAAAGTGAAAATGTAAGCTTGCAAAAACGCGACAAACAGCTCCAAAAGGCTCAAGGCCGTCGAACTTAAGACACTTATGCCAGACACCAGTAACCAATGGGCAATACTGTATTGGGCGGCGATCGTGATCAGCCCAAGAATGCCCAAAAGCACGAGATGTCCTGCGACCATGTTCGCCAGCAGACGCACGCTCAGGATTAGGTGCTTGATGACCAGACTCACTAACTCGATGGCAAAAATGGGAATTTTTAGCCACACCAGCCACCAGGGAAGGTCCATGTGCGGCACCAGGTTTTTCCAGAAACCAATGAAGCCGAACTGCTTGATTCCCGCAGTAATCGTCGTCGCGAAAGTCACACATGCTAAGCCGAACGTGACGGCAAATGCGCCCGTGGGAGCGCCGAGCCAAGGCAACAGGCCAAACAGGTTACAAAACAGGACGAAGAAAAACATCGTCCACAGCAGCGGCATAAAATGTTCAGCTTCGTGCTTGCCCATGGCGGGCACCGCCACCTGGTCGCGGATGAAGAGCAACACCGACTCGAACAGGTTCCACATCTTCCCGCGCGGTGGTCCGCCTGTCGAAATTCGCTGCGCCACCCACGAGAAAAGAAACACCAGCACCAGGCCGATCACCACTTCCAGAATCATGAACTTCGAGATCGCGAAGCCCGATTCTTTGTCGTGCAGGTTTTCCAGCGTAGCAAACGGCTGGGGGATGATGACCTTGCCCGAAAGGCCCCGGTTAAATTCTCCGATGGTGGCGTGAGGATGGGCTTTGACGAGAAAAGGGTAATCTTTCTTTAAGTCGTCAATGCTTTTGTAGTCGTACTTCCACAGGAACTTCGGCACTTCAAAGAAGTAACCGTCCTTGATGTGGAGAATCGGCTCGGCCATGACCTGGTTCCTTTAGAGTCCCTTCCAGGCCACGCCGCTATCCGACGATCGAATGACACCCACGAGCAGCAGCGTTTCAGCGACCAGGGCGAGCAGGAAAAAGGCCACCATGTAGCCGAAGAGACCCGCCCGAGCGAGCGGTCCTTGCACTAATGCCGAGGCTGCGACAACCATCAATGGAAAAGAAAACCGCACGAAGCCGGCGGCCATGATGCCCGGTACGCCCCAACGCGTGCTTGCCAGGCGGGCCGCTAATACCAGGGCCGCCGTCGCGGAAAGCCAGCAGGTAAGCGCCGCCACGCCAACGGCCATCGCTGCCATCGTGCCGTGACGACCATGCTCGACCGACGCGGCCAGCGCAGCCGTCGCTCCCAGTGTCAGTGCCAACAAACTACAGGCCGCGGGCAAGCGAAGACCCGCTCGCCGACTCGGTTTGCTCGTCAACCTTTAATCCTTATTGTCGCTCCGCTCGTGAGCCTCGCTGGGCGATTTGCCCGAGGGGCCGCGTGGCGACTGCTTGGTCATCGTTAATAAGTAAGCCATCCCCAAAACCAGCCCGAGGGCAAAACCAATCATGCCTACAAAGCTGGTACCCCAACGCTTGTCGAGCCACTGGCCCGCCAGGCCGGGCAATACCATCACCGCCGCGGCGGCCAGGATCCGGGAAACCCAGACCATTGCCTCAGAGACGGGAGACGGTTCGTTAGAGAAAGAATTCACCGGCGAACCACCACAGCGACATCGTTCGCCTAGCTTCGCCTTAATCCCTTGCCCGGAAAGGAAATAGGCGGCAGGCCCGCGTCGTCAAACCGCGCCAAACCCACATGCCCTTCCCTTAAGGATGGTTAATCTAATTCAGTGAAAATGGGGTGTCAACGGGCCGGGCAGTAAATTGTTGGCAATCATTAGAAATGACCCCATTTTAAAACCATTAGAAATCTCCCCTTAGCATTAGGTATGAACCAGCTCTCTCTTAGGCCGGCCCGCCTTGCGCAGCGAAGGTTGCGCAGGGAGCGAAGCGACCGGAGCGGAGCAAGGCGGGCCGGCATGAGATTGGGCCAGCTTGTTGCGCCGTCACGACGGGCGTCGCTACGGCTTTTGCAAATTTGCAAAGACCGCTGGAACACGGTCGATTTCATCGTTGATCCCCCTAACAGAAGGAGATCCCCAGCGAATGAGCTTGAGGTCTTCGACGAAGAGGACGTAGAGCACCGGCACGACGACTTTCGTGACCAGCGTGGCGAGCAGCAGCCCGACGATTTGCACGTAGCAGAGCGGCTCCCACATCGGTCCGCCCCGCATGGCCAAGGGAATCAGCCCGCCGACGGTGGCCAACACGGTCACCAGCACCGGACGCAATCTCACCAGTGCGGCATCAATGACGGCGCGCCGCAACGGCTCGCCGCGCTCGTGCGCCTCTTCGATGTATTCGAAGAGCACGATGACGTGGCTGATGATCACTCCCGAAAGCGATGCGAGGCCCAACAGGGCAAAAAAGCCCATCGGGGCGTTGAACAGCAAGAGCCCCATAAGGCCGCCGACCATGCCGAAAGGCACCGCCGCAAAGACTACCAGCGGCTTGGTCACGCTGTTGAACTGCAAGACCAACGCCAAATAGATGGCCGCCAGCGAGGACAGCATGGCCACGCCCATCGAGCCGAAGCCTTTTTCTTGCTCCTCCTTCTCGCCGCCAAACCGGTATTGATACCCGGCCGGCCAGCCTTTCGCCACCTCCGGCAGCCGCGACTCGAGATATGCCACCACTTTGCTTGGCAGCACGCCCGGCACGGCATCACACTTTACGGTGAGACAGCGCTGGTGGTCGCGGCGCGCGATCTTCGGCGCCACCGACTGCGGTTCGAACCGGGCAATCTGCTCTAGCGGCATGCGGGCGCTGCCGCCGGGCACCGGCACGCACATCGTGCGCAGCTCGCCGAGACGGCTGCGCTCGTCGGGCCGCAACTTGAGCACCACCGGAATCAAACGATCGCCTTGGCGGATGGTGGTCGCCGTCAGGCCCGTCAGGCCGCCATAGACCAGCTCGGCAACCTCCGCGTTGGTCACCCCCGCAATGTTGGCCCGCTCGGGATCTACCTCTAGTCCCAATCGCAGGATTTCAGCGTCCCAATCGTCCTGGATGTGGGTCGAACCGGCGAATTCGCGCATCAGGCTTTTGACTTGCTCGCCGAGTTTGCGAAGCGTGGCTATGTCGGGTCCGAGAAGGCGGACTTGCACCGGTATGCCGATCGGCGGCCCCGCTTCCAACTCGTTGACGCGCACGCGAGCGGTGGCAACGCGCGGCGGCAACTCGCGTTTGACCCGCTCCGCCAAGGCAGTGGTATCGCGGCGGCCGCGCGTATGGACCATGATCTGTGCATAGCAGGCGGCCGGCTGTTCAGGCACGATCGATAGCCAGAAGCGGGCCCCGCCCGAGCCGACGAAAGTGGTGTATGCCTGCGCCTCGTCGCCCAATATCTGATCGACGGCGGCAATCGCGTGCAGCGCCTCGGCCTTCGTTTGCCGAATCGGAGTGCCCTCCGGCAGGTAAAGGTCGATGGTAAAAACCGAGTGCAGATCCTTGGGAAAGAAGCTCGTGCCGATCAAGGGCGCCAGGCTTATCGCCGTGGCCAGCACCAGTAGGCAACAGGCGAGCGACGTCCACTTGAATCGCATGCAAAGCTCTGAGAATCCGTTGTAAAGCCGAGCAAACCGCGACGCTTTGCCGCCCTGCGCGATGCCCGATTCCAGGCCCGACTGACCTTTGAGCATGTAATAGCCGAGCAGCGGAATAAAGGTCATCGACACGATGCGGCTGGCCACGAGCGAAGCAGTCACGACGACGGGCAGGGAGAAGATGTATTCGCCGACCAGCCCGGTGACCAGCAACAGCGGCAGAAAGGCCACGCAATTCGTGATCGTCGCATAGAGGATGGCGCGGCCCAGTTTCTGCGGACCGAGCCAGGCCGCAACATCGCGCCGCACGCCGTGAGCAAGCTCGCGGTTGATCGCATCGCAGGCCACGACCGGATCGTCGACCAGCAGGCCGAGGGCGATAATCAAGGCGGCGATCGACACCTGTTGCAAGTCGATTCCGAGCGCCGAGCAGAAGCCCAAGGTCATGGCGAGCGTAATCGGAATCGACGCGGCCACCACCAGCGCGCTGCGCCATTCCATGAACACCAGGGCCACGACGACGACGATCAGGATC
>DASSFG010000548.1:0-4962 GCA_035694685.1 Pirellulales bacterium | reverse complement strand
GCTTCGCCACCACGAAGTGCAGGGCGCCCAGCCCGGCCACCGGCTCAATGATCTCACCGCGGCCACGGCAGACCGCCGGCCCGCCGTACAAGAAAAAAGGAATGTCGCTCCCTAATTCGGCGGCCAGCGACGCCAGCTCATTGAGCGTCAGTCCCAGCCGCCAGACGCGGTTGGCGGCAAACAACGCCGCCGCCGCATCGCTCGATCCGCCGGCCAGACCCGCGGCCAGTGGAATACGCTTGACGAGACGCACGTCGGCGCCGCGAGTCACGTTCGAACGGCGGCGGACCAATTCCACGGCCCGCACAACCAGGTTATCGCCGCCTATGGGCAACTGCTCGGCAAGGGCAGTCGCGGCCGAGCTTTGGCCACGGAATGCCTGCGACGTGACCGTCTGGCACGTCAGCCGCACCTGATCGTGCGGTGCGTCGCGAAAGACGAGGCTATCGAACAGGTCGATCGGGTACATGAGCGTTTCAATCTCATGGAACCCGTCGGCGCGCTTGCCGAGCACCTCGAGAAACAGATTCAATTTAGCCGGGGCAAGGACCTCAAGTCCTCTGTCCGTCGAGCGAACGTGCATCCTACGCGTTCCTGCTCTTGCCCCGAATTAATTGATCAACTCTTCCACGCTCAAGATTGGGTGTGCGATGCGTGTTCGGTCTTGAAGCGACCGACGACTTTCAACTTACGAACTTCTCTGATTAGCCATCGCGCATTCTAGCAATGCTTGGAAAACGGGTCAACGGCGAATCAGTGCTTTCACGATGGGGCGTTTGGCGGCTTCTGTATGCCGACGTGTCAGAACCTTGGCCTTCGGAGTGCTGCGCCGAGCAGCTACAATTCTGCTCGCTCGGAGAACCTGACATCGGGAGAGTGCGCATGACGCGCCTTCAATCGCAATCCGTGATGGCCACGGTGGTTGTCCTACATCTTGCCGTCGACCTGCTGTTTTCGCCAGTTGGCTGGCTGGGTTGCGAGGCCGATACCTGGTGGCAGCTCGACTACATCGCATGCGGCGCCGTCCTTTCGCAACCGGCGATGCTGGCACTTTGGGCGGCCTTATCGTCGCAGACCGTTGCCGTTCGTCTATCGTCGTTGCGAGTTCTCGCACTCGGCTGCCTGTCGTTAGCCTGCGGCAGCGAGCTTAACTTCGGAGAGCGCCTAAGCGGGCAGGCCGTCATTCCAACTCTCGTTTGCTTGTTGATGTATGCCGGGGAGTTCTCGGCGCTCACGTTGCTGCGTAGGTGCGGCTGGCGTTTGACCGTCGGTGGCAACGCCAATGCCCAACGCAACGCTGGCTTCTCGTTGCGCCGTCTTTTCGCCTGGACATTCGAGGTCGCGTTCTTTGCGGCGCTGCTCCGCTGGCTAGACGGCCCCGTCAAGATGACCGGCATCGATAACCTGGCCGAATTGCTCTTCGCGGGCGGCTGCGACTTTGGCTTCGGAGCTTTCCTGGCCGCCGTGGCTATGCCGCTGGTGTGGCTCTTGCTCGCAATTAGGCCCCGCCGGTGGCTGAAGACTGCCGTCGCGTCGTCAGCAATCATGACCGGTGCATCGGCCGGTGCGGCGTGCTATTGGCTGCTCGGTAGCGAGACGCTGTACGCGATCGTGGCCGGCACCATTGGCTTTCTAACAAGCATGGCCGTGACACTCGCCGTACTGCGGTTGTGCGGCTTCGCCCTCTCAGGCCGTTTTTGCGACGGCCGGCCTGTTCCGGCGGCAGCCGCCGATAGCCGGGCGTCGAAGCGCTGGCGGTTCACGGCGGCACTCGCGCCGTTGACGGCCGTGGTCGTGGCCTTCACCCTCGTCGGCGTGGAACGGAGTGCGGAGTGGCGCAGCGCCGCTCTACATGCCCATTGGCGAAGCTTGGGGTGGAGAGCCGCGATCGACGAGGGGCGAATCATTGGGCTGACCGCCATTCGTCTGCGCGGCAACGCCGAACCATCGAAGCCAATCACAGTCGCGACTTCACAGTTGGCAGCGCTCGCCGGACTGCCGGATCTGAAGACATTGAACCTCATGTCGGTGAAGCTCGCTGCTTCACAACTAAGCTACCTGGAAGATTTGCCGAACTTATCGCAGCTCATCTTGGATGGCGCGGACATCAGTCAGGTGAAAGCCGCAGAATGGCCGCGACTCGCCGCGTTGACGACGCTCTCACTGGAACGCTGCCAAGTCACCGACGACGCGCTGCTGGGCATCGCTCGAATCCCACATTTGCAAAAGCTGACGTTGCGTAGAGCGACCGTCGACGATCGCGGGCTTGCAGCCCTGAGCCATTGTAAAGCGCTGGAGCTGGTCGACCTGTTGTTCACCAACGTAACGCCCAGCGGAGTGGAGCAACTTGCCGCCGCGCTGCCAAACGTCGTGATCTATGCGACGTCGACCGATGCCGAAATCGCCGACGCGCCATTGCCGCCGGCAAGACTGAGCGTGATGCGCTCGGCCGCGCCGCCGGAGTTGGCCGAGATACTCCGGGAATTTTCGCAGGTTCGCTGGCTCTATGCCAACGGCGGCGACACGGGCGACGGCACCGTCGCGCTTCTTTTGCAAGCGCATGAACGGTTGGAGTATCTGAACCTGGCAGGGGCCGACATCACCGACGCCGTCATCCCGCACGCCAAAACATTGACCGGTTTGAAGCACCTTGATCTGCGCCGGACACGAGTCACCGAGACGGGACTGGCGCAACTCCGCCGCGCATTGCCAGAGTGCGAGATCTTGCGATAGCAACGTCAATGCACCGGTTCGCACGGTGGCTGCAGATTTGCAGTCACCGGAGCGGCCGTCTTTGGGTCGCGAAAGGGCGCCTTTTTTTGGAGTGCGGCGATTCATCGCCGCTCTCCTCGGTCGCGGAGCGACTCTCTTTTCGACCAGCCGTTCACCGCCGCCAGTGAGCGGCCGCCCGTTTCGGTAAAAAAAGAAAGCGGCTGCGCCACAGAACGAAAGCGGTGATAAATCACCGCACTCCAAAGGGCGGCTACCCGGCATGGCCACTAAACCGCATTGACGTAAACTCGCGCACGCGGCTGGCAATGGCGGGCTCGACCGGCAAACGCTCCATGCTGCTGGCGCCGTAGAAGCCGACGACGCCTTCCGTGCGATCGAGCACATACTGAGCGTCGCTCGGTTCGGCAATTGGGCCGCCGTGACACAACACCAAGATGTCGCTTTTCGCCCGCCGCGCGGCGTCGTGCATCTCCTGCACTCGTCGCACGGCGTCGTCGAGCGTGACGGCTGTCGAGGCCCCGATCGTTCCCTTTGTAGTCAAACCCATGTGGGGAATTAGAATATCGGCACCCGCTTCGGCCATGGCACCGGCTTCATCCGCATTAAAGCAGTAAGGCGTCGTCAGCAAGTTCATCTCGCGGGCGAGGCGAATCATGTCGACCTCCAGGCCGAAGCCCATGCCCGTCTCTTCCAGGCCGAGGCGAAACGTGCCGTCATACAAGCCCACCGTCGGAAAGTTTTGCACGCCCGAAAAACCGGCCTCGGCCACCTCGCGGAGGAACAGCTTCATCAAGCGAAAGGGATCGGTGGCGCATACGCCGGCCAGCACCGGCGTGTGCTTGACGACGGGCAGCACCTCGCGGGCCATGTCCATCACGATGGCGTTGGCGTCGCCATAGGGCATCATGCCGGCCAGCGAGCCACGGCCGGCCATACGGAAGCGGCCCGAATTGTAAATCACCAACAGGTCGATGCCTCCGGCCTCCGACATCTTGGCGCTAATGCCAGTGCCGGCGCCGCCGCCGACGATCGGTTTTCCCGCGGCGACCTTAGCCCGCAGACGAGTGAGGATTTCTTCTCGTGAGAACAAAGACATGTTAATCGCGTCCTTCGAGCAAGCGCTCCGCCGTGTGCCGGTCGATGCGCTCGAACGACCGCGTTCGCCGCTGATACGCCAGCGTTTCACCACTGGCGATGTCAAACCACCAGCCGTTCAAGTGCAGCTCACCTTTGCGCACGCGCTGCTGCACGATCGAGTACGACATTAAATGTTCAAGTTGTACCAGCACGTTCATTTGTGAAAGCTGATTGTGGACGCTCAACGCCCCGTCGAGCGGCCCCTCCTGATCGAGCCGGAACGTGGCCGACGTCGCATAGTGCAGCCATTTGCTCAGGTTCGGCGTTTGTTCAAGCGATGTCTGTCCCAGGGCGGCCTTCATGGCCCCGCATTCCGAATGGCCGCATACAATAATGTCTTCCACGTTGAGCACCAGCACTGCGAATTCAAGCGCGCTGGCCTCCGAAACGTCGCCCGTCGAGCTTCCTTCGGCCGTGGCGGGAGGAACCATGTTGCCCACGTTGCGCATCACAAACAAATCGCCCGGATCGGTCGATGCCATCAGCTCGGGCACGACGCGGCTATCTGAACACGTAATGAACAACGCGTCGGGCGCCTGCTCCAACGACAATTCGCGGAACCGCTCGGCGTACTGTGGCAGCAGCTTCTCGCGGAATTCGACAATGCCCCGAATCAGTTTTCGCATCTTTCAGATATCCAGAGTAATCGGTCACAAACGCACCGTAGGGTGGGACAAACGAGCGGAGCGAGCGCCGGCACCTCATGACCAGGCGTCAGCGATCAGGCGTCAGGCTTCAGGCGATCTCTTTCTGACTCATTACGCCTGACGCCTGATACCTGATGCCTTTTCTCGGTGGGCCGGCGCTTGCAGGCTCGCTTGTCCCACCCTACTCACGTAAGATATTTCTTCGGCACCTCGGCGCCGGCGACAAAACTCAGCTTGCCGACGCGGCACATCTGGTAGACGTTAATCCGGAAGTCCGGGCAAGTGCTGACCAGGCAATAAGCGTCGGTCGGCGAAAATCCGTATTCGCCGATCAGCCAATCCATCAGGTGTACGGTGGCCTTTTCCACGGCCGTTTCCAACGGCCGGTCGGCCCAGACGGCCACGATCGAGTCAGGCTTCTCGATTCGCAGCCAGGGAATTTTCT
>DASSFG010000547.1:0-6198 GCA_035694685.1 Pirellulales bacterium | reverse complement strand
TCGCGCGGGCCGTTGGCCCTGCGGTTAAACGACCGAGGCGATCTTCGCGGGGCGAAAGAAATTGGGGTCTAGTATTACGGAGGCCGTTCCTACAGATCGTCAGTCCGCCAAATGCAGAAGTTATTCTTCGGCCGCCATGTGGCGCCCTCAGGAACTCGGGTTAGAGATCTCTCGCGCGCGAGAGAGATCTCCGGTTTATGGAGAATGACAGTTGTAAATTGTTGACGAGAATCGCTTATCAAATCGGCTAGCTGGCGATCGACCACGACCGGTCGATGGGCCTAGCTCAAGAACGCGCGGCGCGACAGCGGTCCTTGTCTGGGCTACCACAATCGGGTAGTGTGATTAGGTCAATTTCCGTGGGCTTCGAGAGGTTGCCCGAACATGTCTACGTCCACTCCTGTTGCGCCCGGCTCGACGGAGCTCGCGGCAGAACCGTTCGCCGACCTGCTGGCCGAACGCTTGCAAAGCACCCGACAGCAAATCAGGCGCACGCGCTGGCGCGCCGGCGCCTGTTGGGTCGGCCTCGCCGGGCTGCTGGCAATCGGCGCTTTGGCGACTATCGATTACTTCGCGGAGCTCCCCTTCGGCGCTCGCGCGCTTGGCCTCGGCGGTCTCATCGCGGCAGTCGCTGCCGGACTGTACGCGATCCAGCGCCGCTTCATCTCTCCGATGACGCTGTCGAAGGCGGCCGCTGAAGCCGAGTCGCGAGTCGGCGAGTTTGGCCAACGAGTGCGGACCACGCTCGATTACCATCAACTCCGGCCGGCACCGGCCCAGGCGTCGCCCAGACTGCTGGCCGCTTTGCACCGTCAGACCGCTCAACTTGCGCGACAAGTCGATTGGGAGCGAGTTGTCGATCGCCGGCCCGCCCTGCTGGCGTTCGCCGCCGCCGCCCTCGCCCTCACGGGGTTTTGTCTGCCGGTGATCCTTGTGCCCGAGTACCGCACCGCGCTGGCACGGGCAATGCTACTGCCGGCCGAATACACGCACGTCGAATTCACGCCGCACGAGCAGACGGCCAAATTCGGCGATTCCGTCAAGATCGACGTGACGATCGCAGGCCGGCCGGTTCGGTCGGCCATCGTCCGTCATCGTCCCGCTGGATCGACGGACGACGCCTGGACGACCACCGATCTCGCCCATCCGGATGAACAAGCGACGGCACAAAGCGAAAAGTTGGAGCCCATGGCGCCTGTGGTTTTGCAGGGCGTTTTCACCGCGATGATTGAAAACCTCGAGCGCGACCTCGACGTCGAAGTTCTGGCGGGACCGCGGCAGCTTCCCCTCGGTCGTGTCACCGTACTGCAGCCGCTCACCCTCGAGCACGCCGTGGCTCACATCGTGCCCCCTGCATACACCGGACGGCCTGAAGAGACCGTCGAATCGCTCGAACTAAACGTTCTCGAAGGCTCGAACGTCGAGCTTCGCCTGGATCTCAACCGGCGAGCGGTCGAAGGATCGCTCGTGCCCGTCGCTGACGCTGGTAAAAACGACGATGTCCCGCATCCAGCCGTATCGCCTCTACGTTTGGCGATCTCCGACAATGCGTTGGTGGGCACGCTAAGCGACTTGCGCCAAGGGGGCTCTTACAACGTATCGGCGAAGGCGGCCGACGGCATGTCGCTGGTGCCCGTACCGGTCCGAATTCGCGTGCGGCTTGACCAGAAGCCCGACATCAAGTTTCTCGCGCCGCAAGAAGATCTGAACGTCATCGCGACGACTGAAGTGGCCGTCGCGGCCGAAGTTGCCGACGATTTGGGACTCTACAAAGTCGGCATCCAGTATCGCTTGGACGACGGCGAGCTGCGCACTCTGTGGGAAGGTTCGGGCGAAGGATCAACCGAACCCCTGCGGGCGGCTTCGCTCCTAATGCTGGAAGATCTCAACGCCACGTTTCGCAATGCGGTGTCGTACTATGCCTTTGCCGAAGACAACTACTTTGGCAGTCCGCGGCGTGTTACGAGCGAGCTGCGGTTTATCGACATCCGCCCGTTCAAGATTGACTACCAGGTGGTCGATTCCGAGGGTGGTTCTTGCAGCGGCTCGGTATCGCTCGAAGAGCTGATTCACTCGCAGCGCACCAACCTCGTGGCAGCATTCGCGGCCCGGCAGGAGCCGTCAATTTCGCCAGAAGACGCAGAAAAACTGCGTCGCGGGGAGGCTGCCCTTCACGAGCAGACGCAAGAGTTCGTGCAGGGAGTGGAAGCTCGCATCGGACCCGTTCCAACTCTGGAAGATGCCGTCGCCGCGATGGATGCCGCCGTCGTAGGGTTGTCGGAGCAAAAGATCGACCAGGCGGTTGAGAGCGAGCAGTGGGCGCTGGCGTGCTTGGTGCAGGCCCGCGAAAACCTGCGGCAAAAGCTCAAGAACTCGAGTAGCCAGGCGAGCAACTGCCGCAAGTTCGACCGCGACTTCCGCCAGAAACTGCGGATGCCGAAGAAAAAGGACTCCACCGAAGAGAAACTGGCCCAGGCCCGCAAGCAGCTCGACGAGCTCGCTAAACGCGAACGAAAATGGGGACACCAGGCGCAACAATGCTGCAATTCGCCGAGCTCGTCTGGCAGCCCGACCCAGCAGCCGAGCGATGGCGCGCCGCCACCTGGCGAACCGCAAGCCGACCAGCAACCTTCAGCCGAAGAGCTGGCCCAGGCCCAGGAGCAGTTGCGTAAGGATCTCGACGCGCTGAAGCAGCAGCTTGCGGCCCTGCCAGAGGCCGCTGGCGCGGCGCAGAAACAGGCCGAGCATGCCGACCAGGCAATGCAGCAGGCCAAGGATGAATTGCAGGCCAAGCGGGGCGATGCCGCCGAGAAGGCGGCCGAGAACTCTGCGGAGAAAATCGAGCAGCTCGCCGATCAGCTTGCGGCGATGTCAGCCAGCGACTTCGGGCAGCGGCTGGACGAAGCGCACCGTCAGGCCCAGGACATTACCAGACGGCAAGAAAACATGGCCCGAGAACTCGGCGCCCCTGAACCGAAGGCGGACGGGCAGGAGCCGGGCGGTAGGTCCGGCGAACTGCGCGACGATCAATCCGGCGAGACGGCGGGCAAGTCGACTCGCCCTGGTGCGGAACTGGGCCGCGAGGAGGAGTCGTTGGCAATTCGCGCGGAAATGCTCGGCGAGCTGCTCGACAAGCTGCGCCGCGACTCCACGGGCGAATCCGCCTCCGTCCGCGGCAAACTCGACGCGGCGGTAACCAGCGCGCCACCCGGCCAGATCGCCGGGGAGATGAGGCAAGCCGCCGATGACCTGAAAGCCGACCGCACCCGTCAGGCTGCCCGCGGCGCAGCCTCGGCCCGCGACGAACTGAACGAGTTGGCCCAAGCGCTGGCAGCGGTCCGGGCTGCTCAGTCGCAGCCGCAACTGGCGGAGCTGCTCAAGCTGGAAGAGCAGTTTGCGCAACTCGTGCAACAGGCCCAGCGCTTGCAAGGAGCCTCGCCCAATCAACAGGGCGAGCTGCCGCAGAAATGGCAGGAACTGGCCGAGAAGCTCGCGCGGGTTGCCCAGCTCGATCGCCGGCTGGCAGACGCACTGGAGCACATGCAATTCCAACCGAACGGCGGCCAGCCGCCTCCGCAGGGTCACTATTCGTGGCGCGAGCTGGCAGATTTCCACGGCACCCGCGAGGTAGCGAAGGCGCTACAGATCAAAATCCAGGAAGCGATTCTCGCCGGTGCGTTGGTCGATGCCGACGCACCGGTGCCAGCGGAATACAAACCGCTCGTCGAAAAATACTACAAGACGCTTTCCGACGATCTGCGATAATGTTCGAGTGGTCGCGTCCGTATCCCGTCTGGGCCTACTTTCTGCTGGCCGTTGCCCTTCTGGGACTGATTGCGGCAGCCCGCAGACTGGCCATCTCTGACCGGTTGCGGAGCTGGACGTTGTTCGTGCCGCGGCTCGTCGTACTCGCACTGTTGCTGTGGGTGCTGCTCAATCCGGTCCGCAGGCAGGAACACCGGTTGCCCTCGCTACCTCCACAGGTCCACTACTTGCTCGATGCGTCGCGCAGCATGGGACTGGAGACGCCGCTGAGCCGAGCGACGCGCGTGCAGCAGGCCATCCGCGAGACTGAGCGCAAATTGCCGAGCAGCAAACACCCACGCTTGCAGATGTATCGCTTTGGCAGCAATTTCGCCGTGCTTGCCGACCTGACGCAATTCAGTGCCACAGAGGACTCGACCTTGCTCGCTGAGTCGCTGGAACGTCTTCCCGCGCGGTTCTCTCGCGATCCGCCACGGGCGGTCGTGGTGTTCTCGGACGGGGCGGTCGACGATCAACCGCAGCTCGATCAAGCAGCCCGCTTGTTCGCCGAGCGGAGCGTGCCCGTCCACGTCTACCCGATCGGCGATCCCCACGTACGCGGCGACGTGGGCATCGACGATTTGGTCATTCCCCCGCACGTCGAGGCCGGCGCCAAGGCCACGATTCGCGGCGTGGTGCGCGGCACGGGCTACGCCGGCGAACGAATCGTGCTCTCGCTGCGGCCCGCCGACCAGCCGCAGGCCGCGCCGCTGGCGTCGCTGCCGATGACGCTCGGCGAGCAGCCGCAGTCGTTTGAGATGGTGGTGGAAGCGAATTCGGAAGTCGGCGACCTGGTGCTGGAAGCGCCGCCTCTCGCGGGCGAAGCAACCGACCGCAACAACCGCATTGCCTTCCAACTCGCCTCCAACCGCCGCAAGCTGCGCGTGATCTACATGGAAGGCACCGGTGGCACGGAGTACCAGTGGGTACGAAATGCCTTGCAAGAAGACAAGAACGTCGAATGCCTGGCGATGGTGGCCGACCAGCAGTACGTGCAGCGTCCGCGTTTGGTCCGCGTGGATGACGTGCAACGAGGCTTTCCCACCACGAGCGAAGAGCTGTTCGGCTACGATGTGGTCATCTGCAGCGACATCTCGCGGGGGGCCTTTACCAAAGAGCAGCTTGACTGGGTGGTGGAACTGGTCGCCGAGCGCGGCGGCGGCTTCGCCATGGTCGGCGGCATTACCAGCTTCGGCGCCGGCGGCTGGGACCAGACCGTCTGGGACAAGCTCATTCCGGTGGACATGCAAGGAGGCAATTTAGGGCGCGGCTGGCTGTATCAGAACTTTCACGTGCGCGTGCCCGACGAGGCGCTCAGTCATCCGATTTGGCGGATTACGGAAGACCCGGACCAGAACCGCAAGATCATCGCCCGGATGCCGTTGTTTTACGGCACCAACTACATCGAACGGCTGAAGCCCGCGGCCACGGCGCTGGCCTACTCCGCCGAAACTCTGCAGAACATCGGCCGCTCGATGCCGATTTTTGCCGCCCAGTCGTACGGCCGCGGACGGACGTTTGCCTTCTCTCCCGACACCACCGCCGACTGGGGGCGTGATTTCGAGAAGCTGTGGGGCGAAGGAGACAATCGTTACTTTCGCCGTTTCTGGCGGAACCTGGTGCGCTGGCTCGGCGAGAATTCAGTGAACGGCAACCGCCGGCTGCAGGTCGAGACCGACCGCGTCATTTACCGTGCCGGGCAGCCGATCGTCGTCACGGCGCGGGCCTGGAACGACAAGGACGAAGAGACGGTCGCATACTCGTTGCGCGCCGAGGTCAAATTGCCCCCATCCGCTGCGGCTAGTCCCGCTGCCGCCCCCGTGCCACTCGTCGTCAACGCAATAGGAAAAAGCTACCGGGCCGAGCTCGATTCGCACGTGCTGGCGGAAGCGATCGACCCCGCCGCTCAAGACTCGGCGGCCCTGGCGGCGCGGACGATCGACGTGATTGCGACGCACGAGGGAAAGGAAATCGGCCGGGCCTCAGCCAAGGTGCAGATCGTGCCCGACCTGCACGAACTGACGCGTCCCCAGTCGCGGCCGGAGACGCTCGCTCAACTTGCTCGGCTGACCGGAGGCAAAGTGTTGAACAGCCCCGCCGAACTTACAGAAGTATTGACTCAGCTCCCCGAAACCAAGGGCGACTCGCTGATCAGCCGGCAGCCGCTGTGGGACAAACCCTGGCTGCTGCTCGTGATTTTAGGATTGCTATCGCTGGAGTGGACGTTGCGGCGGCTGACAGGCTATGCGTGAATCGCGCGTCCGATCAGGCTCAACAAACCTTGCAGTGCCTCTACCGTCCGTGTAATAATTTCCATCGGGAAGATCCTTCATCCGGTTCGTGCTGTTACGCCATAACTGCCGAACCAAAAGGAACTTCCCGTTTTTTTGCAAG
>DASSFG010000546.1:0-5590 GCA_035694685.1 Pirellulales bacterium | reverse complement strand
CGGCCAGCGCCGCCAGCGTGGCCGGCGCCAAGGCCCTGCGGGCCGAAGGAGTGATCGGCGCCGGCGAACGCGTGGTCTGTATTCTGACCGGGCACCAGCTCAAAGATCCCACGGCGACCGTTGCCTACCACACTACCGACCAGCAGAAGTTCAACGAAGTGCTTGGAAGCCGTGGCGTGAAGCGCGCCAGCTACGCCAATCGCGCCGTGGCCGTCTCCAACAACCTCGACGAAATCATCCAGGCGATCCAGCTCTATAGCTAAGTAGACACGCGGAAGAATCTAAGCTTGGGAAAATAGCGGTGGCTGGGGCAGAGACGCGGCTGCTCGACGGTTGAGCTCGCTTGGAGCGTTATGCCGCGGCGATGCCCCGGTGGGCGCTGCTCCGGGGCATCGCTTGGCCGCAAGATTAAATCGGTCTTTTAGGATACAACATGGCCAAGCTCTGCCCCAGCCACCACTCGCAGAGCATGCTTTCTTCCGCGTGTCTACTTAGACTTAGGTAGAGGGATTTTTACATGGCAACCCCCCGTTTGCACGAGCCTTCATGGGAAAGGATGATTCGCGCCGTGGAAAAGGTCCGTGAACGTGCTCTCCGTGCCGCCCGCGCCTTGCAAACCGCGGGCATCCCGTATGCCGTGGCCGGCGGCAACGCTGTGGCCGACTGGGTCTCGCGCGTCGATGAGGCGGCGGTCCGGAACACACGCGACGTTGACGTTCTATTGCGACGTTCCGATCTCCAGCGCGCCATCGCGGCGATGGGCCAGGCCGGTTTTGTCTATCGTCACGCCGCCAGCATCGACATGTTTCTCGATGGGCCGACCGCCAAAGCCCGCGACGCCGTCCATGTCGTGTTTGCCGGTGAGAAAGTGCGTGAGGCCGACTTGCTGCCGGTGCCGGACGTCAATGAGAGTGTCAGCAGCGATCAGTTTCAGGTCGTGAATCTGGAAGCCCTCGTGCGGATGAAGTTGACCGCTTGGCGACGGAAGGACCAGGTCCATTTGCTCGATCTGCTTGACGTCGGCCTGATCGATGACACGTGGTCGGCCCGTCTGCCTGGTGAACTGGCTGTGCGACTCCAGGAACTACTCGACCATCCGGAGTAACCCAGGATCATTCGTCGGCCCTCGTACCATCGGCGCAGTGTGTGTAGCAGAAGGGCTCGCAACCCTTTGGAGTGCGGCGATTTATAGCCGCTTTGGCTTGCGGCGGAGCCGCTTTCTTTGATGCGTCGGCGGCAACTAAGAATCGGCACGACGAAAGAAAGGTCGCTCCGCGACGGATAAAGCGGCGATAAATCGCCGCACTCCAAAGGCTGGTGTCGCCGCGCAGGGGAAGCCACGGCCCGACTTCTCACGAAGTCGGCACGGGCCGATTAATAATCCGGGTTACGGCGCCATCTGCTGCTGCAGCCAGGTGGCGATCTGTGCGGCCAGCTCGCTCCGCGCGGCGGTGTAGAAGTGGTCGGCGCCGGCCAGAATGGCCACCTTAACGTCGGCGCCTTGTTCGGCGGGCTTGTTCAAGTCTTCGGGCAAACCGTGAAAGGCCGAGCCGCGACGCAGCTCGATCGTGCCGAAGGTGAAGAGCATCGGACAGGCGACGAGCGGCACGTGTTTGAGAATGTTGTAACGCTCGTCGCGACCGTACTTGTCAACGTAGCCGGCAGCCGTTACCAGATAAGGAATGGGGAAGCGCACCGACATCAGCGTCTCGCCCTGACCAGCGGCCAGATGACGCTCCGCCTCGGCGAATTCGCTCAGGAACTGCTCTGAGTCAGGCCCTTCTGCAAAACACGAATGTGAGAGCCGCGGCGGCGAAATGGCCACCAGCGATCTAACGTCGGGCTGCGGCTCGTGGGCCAGCGCGTAAATCGCCTTGACGGCGCCCAGACTGTGGCCGGCGATTGCCAGCCGCTCGTAGCCGCGCGACCGCAGCCAGTCGAGCCAGGCGGCAACGTCGTGGCGGCACTCGTCGACCACCTCGAACGCGGCCCCCAGCATACGCGGACCTTTGGAGGTGCTGGCAGTGCTGACGGAGTCGTGCCCCCGTGTGTTGACCGCAAGCACGGCCATGCCGAGCTCGCCAATCGTCGCCAATAACCCGCCAAACAGCGTCGAGCCGTAAAAATTGCCGCCGGCGCCGTGCAAGATGAGCAGTGCGTCGCGCGACGGCGACGCTTGGGCAAGTTCTGCCGGCGGGTGCAGCGCGCCGTGCAGCCGAATGCCGTCACGCGTGGCGACTTCGACGATTTCGGGCATCAGCTAGGCGTGGGGGCGCTCAGTTGTGCGAGCACTTGCAGCACGCCGTTGAGGTGCGCCAGCCGAGGACCGAAACGATCGACAAACTCGTTCAACATGAACTCGCCGTCGCAGAGCACGTCGGCATTGTCGTTCACTTCCTGCGTGAGCGTGCTGAGGAATTCACTCTGGATGCGGCTCAGCGTCTCAGCGGCCGTGCGGCACTGCTGGGCCAGGTGCGGGTTGGCCGACCGCCACTGACCAAGCTCCTGGTTGCGCTGCTTGATCGGCCCGCTGAGCTGGTTCACAAGCTCTTCCAGCAGCTCGTTTTGCCGGTCTTGGGCGGAGAGGATGTCGCGCAGCAGCCGCGTTTGCTCGGTCTCGTCGGTGGTGCTGGTGGTGCTGGAGAGGGAAGTCGGCGAGATATCGACTTGCGTGAACAGCGGAGGCGTCGTGGTTCGGTCGTGCATTGAGTAAGCCCTGTACCATGTCCTTGAGGGGAATGGCTATTATAGGCAGACGCTCCGGCAACTGTCGAGTAACCGCTGAAAAAGATTCTCGCGGCATTTGCGGCGCGGACGGCCGGTATGACCGGAATAAACAGGCCAAGCTTCCACGGCGGCTGTGTCGTTGTATTTCGGTGACGGTGCACGCGGCCGTCTCGTTTAACCGCAGGGCCAGCGGCCCGCGCGAGGTTCGCCGACACGCGGGCCGCTGGCCCTGCGGTTAAACGACTTCTTCGTTCGGCAACGCGCCCCGTAGCTAGTGCTCTCTCATTCGTCGATTGACGAATAGTGTGCGGTGGCTGGGGCAAAGCCGCGCTCTAATTCGTAACCCCGCCTAATCCGCTCCGTCGCGGCGATGCCCCGGTAGCGCGACCACCGGGGCATCGCTGGCCGGCAGCGCGTTTTTGGCAGGAGCGACGTCTGCCCCGGCCAGCTTCTGCCCCAGCCACCGTGTTGACCCATCACAGCACTGCTGCCAGAGCACTAGACCGCCGGGAACGAAGTCTATAAAAACGAGGAAACACCTTACCCACTACGACGAAGGGAAGCGATTGATGATGATCCGTTCGCTCTCGTTCGCCGCGATCGCGTTGACAGCCATGAGTTATTTTGCACAAGCCGACGAGGGCATGTGGCTGTTCAACAACCCGCCGCGCGAACACCTCAAACAGCATTACGACTTCGATCCCAGCGACGAATGGCTCACGCACTTGCAGCGGGCCAGCGTGCGGTTTAATAGCGGCGGGTCGGGATCGTTCGTCTCCGCCGACGGTCTGGTGATGACCAATCACCACGTCGGCGCCGACGCGCTGCACAAGTTCAGCGACGCCGAGCACAACTACATCGAAGAGGGCTTTTATGCAGCCTCGCCCGCAGATGAAAAAAAGTGCCTCGACCTCGAATTGAACGTGCTGATGAGCATCGAAGACGTGACCGAGCGCGTGAACAAGGCCGTGGCCGGACTGCCAGCCGCCGAGGCCCGCACCGCACGACAGGCCGAGATGAACACGATCGAGAAAGAGTCCTTCGAAAAGACCGGCTTGCGCAGCGACGTCGTCACGCTCTACCAAGGCGGGCAGTTTCATCTCTATCGCTACAAGAAGTACACCGACGTGCGGTTGGTGTTTGCTCCCGAGAAGGACATTGCCTTCTTTGGCGGCGACCCCGACAACTTTGAGTTTCCCCGCTACGACCTCGACATCTGCTTCTTTCGCGCTTACGAAGACGACCAGCCAGCCCAAATCGAGCATTATCTCAAATGGAGCAAAGCGGGGGCGGGCGACGACGAGCTGATCTTCGTCTCCGGCAGCCCCGGCCGCACCAATCGGCTGAACACCGTGGCCCACCTGAAATTCTTGCGAGACCGCGTGATGCCGTTGTCGCTCAACGTGCTGCGCCGCCGCGAGGTAATGCTGCGAAACTACAGCGACCGCAGCCAGGAAAACGCCCGCCGCGCCCAGGACGAGCTGTTCGGCTACCAGAATTCGCGCAAGGCGCGGCTCGGCGGCCTGGCCGGCTTGCAAGATCCCGCCATCATCGCCGACAAACAGCGGGCCGAGAGCAAGCTGCGCAAAGCCGTCGACGGCGACCGGAAGCTGAAGGAAGCTTATAGCGGCGCTTGGAAAGAGGTCGACGACGCATTGCACACCTGGGCCGACATTTACGACCAATGGTACTTGCTCGAAGGCGGGCAGGCATTCAATACCGACCTGTTCCGCATTGCCCGCATGATCGTGCGGCTGACCGCGGAGACGGAAAAACCCAATGCCGAGCGGCTGCGAGAGTTTGGCGAAGCCGGTCTCGACTCCCTCAAGCAACAGCTCTATTCCGAGGCGCCGATTTACAGCGATCTGGAGATTGCCAAGCTGACCGACTCGCTGGGCATGTACGAAGAACTGGCCGGCGCCGACGACAAGTTCGTGCGCAAAGTGCTCGACGACCAGTCTCCGGTGCAGCGGGCGACCGGCCTCGTGGAGAACAGCCGCCTGGCCGACGTCGACGTGCGCCGCAAGCTCGTCGAGGGCGGCCGGAAAACGGTCGACGCGTCGGACGATCCGATGATCGAGCTGGCGCGACTGGTCGACGAGCCGGCGCGGCGCGTGCGGAAGACTTACGAGGAGCAGGTGCAGGAGCCGCTGCAGCAAGCCTACGGCAAGCTAGCCAAGGCCCAGTTCGCACTCTATGGCGGCAACAATTATCCCGATGCCACCTTCACGCTGCGGCTGGCGTTCGGCGTGGTGAAAGGTTTCGAGGAGCGTGGCGAGCAAGTGCCGCCCTGGACGACCATGGGCGGCGCCTACCAGCATGCCCGGGAGCACGGCGACGTACCGCCTTTTCAATTGCCCGAGCGGTGGTTTCAACGTCGCCAGTCGCTGCGCGAAGCAACGCCGTTCAACTTTGTGAGCACGGCGGACATCATCGGTGGCAATTCGGGCAGTCCGGTGGTGAACCGCCGCGGCGAGCTGGTGGGCATCATTTTCGACGGCAACATCCAATCGTTGGTGCTCGACTTCGTCTACACCGACAAGCAAGCCCGCGCCGTCTCGGTCCATTCGGCAGCCATTTTGGAAGCACTGGAAAAGATCTACGACGCCAAACGCGTCGTGGAAGCATTGAAAAAGTAAGGAAAGGATCGGACGAAATAACTTCCGCACTTAATGGAACGATTCTCTGATGGGTTTTCATAGACAAAATGGGTATCAAACGCGTCGTTTAACCCTATTTTCCGCGGGTCACCGCACGCTGCAACAAGCAGCGGGCGGGAGCGCAGTGGGCTCACGGCCCACGCGGAAGTATTTGACTTAGGATTTGGGCCGGAGAAGGAAAACCGAGGTGCTGAAGCAGCTCG
>DASSFG010000545.1:0-7068 GCA_035694685.1 Pirellulales bacterium | reverse complement strand
TTCGTGAGGACGTCTGTCACTTGACGTGTCCGCTCGGCCTATGTTCCAGAGTTATTATTCGCCCGCAAGCAACCGACGATGGGCGCTCTCCAATATCCACTTCTCCCATTCGTCCGCGTTGTAACCGAAGTCTTGACCCGTCCAACTCTTTAGCGCCTCGTAGGCACGTTCCCGCGACAAATACTCGCGCTTTCGGGACTCGGGAATTTCCTCTCTCAAGTTCTTGATCAGCCCCTCAAGCGGTAATAGGTGCGACATAACAGTTCAGGGTTAAACCAGCCCCACCACCTTCCGACACACCCAAAACACACCCATCAAACCGACGACGAGCGAGGCCAAATACGGGCTGCTCCAAAGTTGTAGACGCCGAGATTCAATCGGGGGTTCCTCCTGAGTGGCGAGCGTGCGCAGGACGCCGGCGACGTCGGCCGGCTCGATGACTTTGCCGCCGGTCACACGGGCAATCTCTTCCAACACCTCGGGACGAGCGGGATGCCCGACACGCTCGATGGCCGCGCCTTGCACGAAGAAGGTGCTGTCGAGCGAGGCGCCCGAACGTTTGCCGCTGAGAGAGACGCGATGCTGGCCGGATTCAACCGGCGTAAATTGCCCGGTGAACAGGCCCCACTCGTCGCCTTCGTGCGTGAACCGCACGGTGTCGACTTTGCCGGTGGGCGAGGTGATCTTCGCCGTCACGTCGTCATCTTCCACGGGCTCGCCGCCCGAGGTCATCACGTTGGCGTGCAACGTCAGGGTGCTGCGCACCGCTGGCTGGTCAGGCTGAAAGTAGAGCCGCACGGTCTTGCCCTTCGCCATGTTCCGTTGATACGCCATCCATCGTACCACTTGCCCCCAAAAACGGTAGTGGTATTTGTCCTCGACTCCTTTTCGCCACCGCCAGGCCCCGTCGGTGCCAATGAACAGCACCTTGCCCGTGCCAAAGGTGCGTGTGACCAGGAGCGGTACGCGTCCAAACTCATTGGTGGCCGATTTGTGGACGCAGAGCACTTCGGCTGCCGCCTTGGCCCGCACCACCGCCGCATACCACTGAAAGCCGGGCAGATCTTCCCAGATGGCCGAGTTCTCGTCTTGCGTGTCGGCCAGCTTGGTGAGCAGACTGCGGCGGCCGGCTTCGGTCAACTCAAAGTGGTCGGCGGTTTGCGAGCCCCAGCCGTTCGGCTGGACCGGGTCGAGCACCACGGGATAGAGGTCGCTCAGCTCCGTTTCCATGAGCGTCGCCTGCCGGCCTTGCCAGCCGGGCATGAACACCAACCCGCTCGCCTGCTGACCCACCAGCCCTTTAAGCAAGTGGCACTGCTCGGCCGTGAGCTGCCCGTCGCCCACGCCCACGTCGCCGAGAAACACGACGTCGTAAGCGGCCAGTTCTTCGAGCCGGTCAGGAAACTGGGCAATGTAATCTTTGTTGCCGCCGCCGACTTTGCTTAGACCGGGATGGAACAGCAAACACGACAGCTCGATGCCCGGATCGCGCGAGAGGGCGTTGCGCAAGTAACGATATTCCCAGCGCGGGTACGACTCGACCACGAGCACGCGCAGCCGCTCGTCGCGCACGGCGATGGGGGCGGATTGCCGGTTGTTGTCTTTGAGCAGCTCGTCGCGGTGCACCGGCAGGTCGAGCGTGAGGCGATAGTCGCCCGCCAGTTCGGGCTTCCAGACGATCCAATCGTTCGTGCGGCCCATTGCCGCGACGCGGACCTCCTTGGTCAGCTTTTCGCCGGTGGAGGATTCGAGCGTGACGGTCGTCGTATGATCGCGCGGTAGCCAACTGTCGATCGAGAAAGCGATGCGGACCGATTTTCCCACCACGCCAAACGTCGGCAGATCGAGCCCCACCAGTTCCACGTCGGGCAAGTGCGAGGGGCTGCCGAGCGGCACGACGTACACCGGAACGTTCTTGAGCCGCAAGCGACTGGCGGCTTCGACCGGCGGCCGGCCCTCGTTCCAATCGCCGTCGCTCGCCAGCACGATGCCGCGCAGCAGGCCGTGCTTTTCCATCGCGTCGACGAGCGCCTGGTTGATGTCGGTGCCGTGCCCATCACTCGGCTCGGCGAACGGCTGGCGGACGATTTCTGCCTGCGCTTCGGCCGTCGGCTGCGGCAGCGCCGCGACGATGGAGTCGGCGGCCTCTCCGCGAGTTCGGGGAGTTGCCCGCGGCTGCCGTCGATCGACGACGTCGCGCGTTTGCATGCTGCGCGACGCGTCGTCGAGCACGGCGATCACCGGCTTCTGATCCGGGCGAAACTGCTCGACCCATTCCGGCTGGTTCAAGAGCACCGCGATGACGATTACGATCGCCAGTCGGAACAGTTCCAACAGTCCGATCGCGCGTCGATACCCGCTCCGCCGCCAGGCGACATAGCCGAGCGCTGCCACCCCCATGACGACCAATGCCGACAGCACTACCGACCAGCCCGTAGGAAACATCGCCAGTGAGTGCGAGCCGGATGTCATCTCAGTCACCACGTTTGCGCAAGTACTCGGCAACTCCGGCCTTTACGATGCCTCTAGCTCCTTGAGCGGCGCTGGCTACGAGCAATGAGCGAACCTGGTCGGCGGTTTCGACGCTCGTTTTTGCATCCCGCTGGTTGCCCGTCGCTCGATTGTCCCAGCGATAGTCCGCCGTGATACGCTCGGCATGTAGGTCTTGCAGTAGCCGCCCGGCATCCATGGCGTCGTCGCAGCCGGAGCCGACCAGCGCCTGCGGAATCCAGCCATGCGCATTGGCGCCCTTTGGTACCTTGAAACCAAGCTCCGAAAGAAAGGAGCTAGCCAGATGGAACGCGCCATAGTAAGCGCGGCTCACCGCACTACGGTAGCTTGCCTCGCCCGCGCTTCGCTTTGCAGCAAGTTGCGCGGCCAGTGAAATGTAATCGTCTCCGGTAATCATCTGATGGCGGATGTCAGGCAAAGTCGGATATTGGCATCCGGAAGTGACTTCGACACCCGGCGGTGCCACTCGCGACGGCGTTCGACCAATTGCCGGGGCTGACCGCTGGCATGCACGGTAACCACAAGAAATTGTTGATTGGGAAGTTCAGGATCATTTTCCCAATGCGCTTCCAGTGGTCCAGGAAAGAGACTGGCGGAAGCGTCAATTACTTCCGGCGGAATGATCGCTGCCGCTGGTTTGCGACCGTTCCGCCCCTGAGAAGTGTTGCTTGTTTTCTTTTTGATGGCCTTCATCGTGCCAAGCTCCTCGTTTTGGTGGCGATGCGGCGGCCTGTCCGAACCACAACAGATCATTTTCCAGCCTCATCCACTTGAATTCTCGCATCGTGCACCGGCAATGTCGATTATAGCCGCTTCAGTTGACGGTGTCATTTTGGCGCCGCGCTTGCTAAAGTTTCTGTCGAGCGCTACGATGACGGTCGCAGTGTGACAGGGACTGAAAGCCATGAATTCGGTCAAAGAAACGAAAGAACTCCTGGGACGGGTGCGGCGGGAGCTCGATGAAGAGTTACGGGCCAAGGTCGAGCCGATCTTGCGAGAGATTTTGGACGTGGCCAAACCCAAGACCGTCACCCAGATCGAGTATCGCCACGATCCAGAAGATCAGGCCGCGATCGAGTCGTTGCGCGCCGCTCTGCTGGCCCAAGAGGAACAGGCTAGCAAGCTGAGGTTCAAGGCGGCCGCCGCCGAAGACAAGCTCCGCAAAACCATCGCGGCGCAGGGCGACGAGCTGGAGACGCTTCGGTCTCGTCTCAAGAAAAACTACAAGGGAGAGATCGCGTCGTTGCGGGAGACGATCGCCGAAAAGGAAAAGCAGCTTCGCGACCTGCCTCGCAGGCTGGCCAAGCTGCAAGGGCCCCAGTTGCGCCCCGACGCGACCGTCGACGAGCTGCTGCTGGTCGTCGACAAGATGGCTCACCAGTACATGCAATGCATTATCAAGTGCATCTGCGTGGCCCGCGCGGGTGCCAAGCGGCGGCAGAAGAAGCAAATTTTGCTGCGGCTGGCGGTGCTGGCGAACACCGTACTGGCGACCTATCTCAACCAGCTCGAATCGTTCGATCAGGTGGACGGCAAAAAGCTGAAACGGATCATCGACGACAACAGCGTGAATGCCCTTAGGAAGCTCGCCGACGAGCTGCGCGCCGAGTTGGGCGTCGAGGTCGATCTGGAACTGAATCTCAATGGAAGGGAGCATTTTTGACGCCGCCGCGGCGGCGTTATGCTAGTAAGTGCTAGGCGGGACGGCGCCGGGCGTCGCGGCTGACGCTCGGCCTCGTATCCGCCGCCTTATCGCAGGAGCCGAACCATGCAAACCACGTCGCGTCGTCTGGCACGGGAGTGGGCGCGGACCAGCGCGCCATTCGTCGAATCGCAGTTGATGTCGGGCTTGGATCACGCGGACGAGCGCGACATCAATTGCACTTTCGCCATTGCTCGGGAGTTGACGAACTCGAACACTCCTTTCCTGCTGTCGTACTACGCGCGTGAGATCTTCGTGTTCGAGCTGACGCAACGGCAGGCCAAGAGTTTTCGTGCCATCAATCGGAGAATGCAATGTGTCGAGGGCGGACCCACCATGCGGCCTCCGTCCGCGGCGCCGCCCCTGTACGACCTCAGCGATCTAAGAATCGTCGATGCTGACGGGCACCCCGCCGAAGAGGCGGTCCGCGGCACGGTTTACTATGAACAGCAGGGCGACGAGTGCTTTCCCGGCAGGGTGTTCCTATCGATGGAGTTCGATCTACTCCATCAATGCCGCAAGACGCTGAACTATTATCCGCAGCACGGTCTGCTGCCCGAAGGCGAGTTGGAATTCACCTTTCCACCGGCTGTCGAGGAGCAAAACCAGCACGGCGCAGGCGAATTAACGGGGCCGATCGTGGTCCATGTGCGGCTGATGGGCACAATGAACCCCCAGGCGCCCGGAGGCCGCGTTGCCTTGAGCAACGCCGCCGCCGCAGTGGTGGAGTTGATGTAGCCAACCCGATTGCCTAACGCGGGGCCGGCCGGCAGCGCGTCTCACGAGTGGTAAATCGAGCGCGGCCAGTCTGCTTAGCCACCGCGTGCACGGCTATACGTCGCGCGGGCCAAATTGAGGCGTTGGCCGTTTGTGTAGGTCAGGCTTTCCAGCCTGACGCCGTCAGGCTGGAAAGCCTGACCTACGCATTAGTATCGGCCGCGACGTATAATTTTAGCCGTCGCGGCAGATTCGCATTGTTCGCTCAATGGCGCGCGGCGAAGGCGGCGTTCTGCGACGGACGAAGGTGCCGACTGCTCCGTTTTGTCATTACCGCCATCCACGGCCGCAGCCGCGACCGCTTGCGCCAGCAGCTTTTGCTCCACCTCGTCAGGTTCCGCGCCGCCACCCATCACCTCTCCCACGCTCGACTCACCGACCGCAACGTTTTGGGCCTCCGCATCGGCATCGGCAAGACTGCCAACCGAGGGCAAGACTGCCACGTTTTGCTCGCTGGCAGGGACTTCCGGCAGGGCGGCGCCGGCCTCCGCAAGACTGCCAACCGGCGGCAAGGCTGCCACACTCGGCGGGGAGTCAGGCCGCAAGTCCACACGCACCACCGCCGAATCGGCAAGATTGCCAACCGCGGGCAAGACTGCCACGTTTTGCTCGCCGGCCGAAGCGTCTTGTGCCGCCCCATCTGCATTGGCAAGACTGCCAACCAGTGGCAAGACTGCCACGTTTTGCACGGTCGCTCGCACCGGCGTCTTCGCCTCGTAGCTCATCTCCTTGTCTCCTTGTCCCCGTGTCTCCTTGTCTCCTTGTACCCGTGTCTCCTTGTCTGGCAATCGGTCAAAATCTCCCGTGCCACCTCCTGCCCTTGGCCGCACGTCTCCGCTCTCCACGCGAGCCCCCCAGATCCATACGTTGCGCTTGCCGTCTTTCATCGGGCGAAAGCCAAGTTCGGCGGCGGCGCGACGCAGCGTCCGCTCCGCTAGCCCAGATTGGCGGGCGTCTTCCAAAAGCTGTTTGGCTTCGATCGGTCCTTGCGAGAGAACGTCCCAGAGCCACTGACCCGCCTGCCGCCGTTCATGCCGATCGGCGGTGTGCGAAGCCAGGACGTCGTCGGCCGACACCTGCCTGACGACCTCCTGCCACACCAGACGGTCGCCTGCGACGCGAAACGCCAGGTTCTCGCTCTGCGCGCTCAATCGGTTCTGAGCGCACACCGCCGACCGAGATGGTGAGCTGTAGGTGTCGTTTGCCATCAACCAGACCACCGGCGCCACGCCCGCCAGCGCGTCGAGCGCGCGGGTCTGCGCGGCGCGGCCGCCTTTTTCCAGCCGCCACAAGACCACCAGCGCCACGCGATAACGGGCGGCCATGTCCGCCAGGCATTTGAACACCTCGGTCAATTCATCGGGCCGCAAGCGCGAACGGCCCAGCCAGCCGAGCAAATGGTCGATGACCACCAACGAGGCGTCGCGGAGCTCGAACACCGCGCCTTCGAGCACCGTGAGCGACTCCTCCGCCAGCGTCGGTCGGTCGTCCCCTGCCTCGTCCGCCCCAATTCTCCCTTCGAAGTCGAAGGCGTCGCGATTGATGACGGACACACGCGACGGATCGGCGCCGGCGGCCAGCAAGCGGCCTTTGAGCACCCGGTTTTCATGCTGGTTCGCGTGTGCGATCAGCACCGCACCCGGTCTTTCTGTGCCTGACTGTTCGCCCGCGTCGTCTCCGTAGGGAACGGACTCCGTGTCGTTCTCAGCTCTGTGGGGAACGCACTGCGTGCCGTTCCGCGGCCAGCCGGCGCCGCTGGAAACTCGGGCAGCAATCTCGGCGGCCAGCAGACTTTTGCCGCTCGACGCTTCGCCCGCCACGATCGTCACGTGACCGACGGGAACTTTGCCGGGCCACAGCCACTTGGTTTGTGTCTCTCCTTTGATCTCATCGAGCTTTAGGCATGCGCTGGGAATCACGGGCGCCTGCGAGGGATCATCGTCGTCGTAGTCGTGTGACATGGTTGGGTCTCCATAGGAAAGGGTTGAGGGTTCAGAGTTTAGTAAACGGCGAGCGGCGCGTTGGATTGTGTCTCAGTTCAATTTGCGATTTGCAATTTTCAATTTGCAATTTGCAAT
>DASSFG010000544.1:0-4293 GCA_035694685.1 Pirellulales bacterium | reverse complement strand
AGATTGAAGTCGTGCTCGGCCAGCAAACCTGGCCGGCGGACGTCGTCGCATTCGACAAGGAGCACGACCTGGCGATACTTCACGTCGCCGCCGCCAATCTGCCGACGCTTTCACTGGCAAACTCCGAGGCGGTTGAACTGGCCGAAGAAATGCGTGCCGTCGGCTACCCGCTCTCAGACTTGCTCGGTGAGAGCGTAAAGGTCACGCGCTGTTCGATCGGCGGCATTCTCAACGCCTCGGGCCGGAAGGTGTTTCACGTCGACGGCAGCGTCAACCCCGGCAACAGCGGCGGGCCGTTGGTAAACGAAATGGGCCAGGTCGTGGGCGTGACCAGCTCCAAGTTGGCCCGGGAAGACATCGACGGCGTCGGTTTTGCCGTTCCGACGGGCGAAGTGCTCACCTTGCTGGAAACGAAGCGCATTCGCCTGTCGCCCGCGGCCAAGGGGCAAAAACTCGACGGCCCCGCGCTGGCCAAGCGCGTGACGCCGTCCGTGGCCCTGATCAAAGTCATCTTCGGGCCAGGCGGCTATAACACCGCAAGACACTTCGTGCTCGACTTTTCGGGCCGCATGATTACGACGGCGCCGAAGTCGCAAGTCATTCTCGGCGCACGTCTTGCCCCCCCAAATGATGACGAATCCGAGACCGCAAAGCTGCTCGTCACCGAACGGGGCGAGGTCCTTGGAAGAACGGGCAAGCTGCAGCTTCCTTACCTGTTCGGGCACTTGTGTACGCTCGTCGTCGAACCGCTCGGCGAGCCAGGCCAGCGAAGCTGGAAAACCGAGCGAATCATCCTGATTGCGCAGCCCACCGGTCAGCAATCGCAGAGCCCGTTCCTCGGCTTCGGCTGCCGCGGGCGGGCAGATTTCGGCGGATTTCCCTTCGGCCCGAGCCAACCGCAAATGATGCACACGATGGCTACGGAAACCCGTAGCTACGAGTTGACCAAGGAGGACGGCAACCTCGTATCGATCAAAAAGAAATACGACGTCGAAACAGTCGCCACCTCTGGTTCAGCGCCATCCGTCAAACTGACCGGCGAGGGCGTGCTCACCTTTAACCGCGCCCAGGGCTTCCCCGAAAAGCTCGAATACAAGGTAACGCTGGTGCGCGGGGCGAACAATGCGACTACAACCACGCCCTTATCGATCGAGTGGCGGCGGCTGCCGCAAGCAGAGCTCGACGAGTTGCGGGCTGGGAGTCCCGCCAGTTTGCAAGCGGCGACCGATGGCAAGTCCGAAGCAGGTGACGAAACTGCATTCGTCGGCGGCCCCCGCGGCAAACCGCAGCGGATCGTCAATGAAAACTCCATCGTCTACGGCTTCGACTGTGACTTCGGGTACTGGAACGGCACCCGCGCCGTGAGTCAGCTCGTACCACTTTACTCGCGCACGGAAACGCGTCGCCTGCCGGCCGGAGAAATGGCTCGCGACGGCTACGCGCTGGGGGCCGTTAACGTCAATCCAGGCGACTATGTATTGGGCGTGCAGTTGGTGTTTATGCGCATGCGAGACGACGGTCAGCTCGATTCGAACGATTCTTACACCGGTGAATGGATCGGTGCGCCGCCAAAGGGCAAAATGCAAACCGCCAGTGGCAATGGTTCGCCCGTCATCGGCGTCCACCTCCGTCGCGGGGCGGTCATCGACGCGTTCGCATTGGTTCTCAAGCGCAAGAAGCCGGTTGAAGCCCAGGACAAATCCGCCGCGGGTCAAGACCTGAAGTAAAGACAGTTTTGGCAAAATGCTCTCAGCGCACGCTGCCTGGCGATCGAACAGCAGAATGCGCTGTATCCATCGATCTCGCCATCGTGTCAGCTCGACCCACTCCCGTGCCTTAGGCCGTCCGGTGCAAGCGGTCGCGGTCCTCGAGCTACTCCGTCAGGTCGGCATAAACCGGTTGCAGGTCCAACAGCAACAGCTCCGCAAATGGCCCGTCCTGACAATCGTCGCCGTTCATCATTCTGCGGAAGCCCTCCATCAATTCTTCACACAGCTTTCTGAGCGGCAGGTAGGGGTTTGCTGGATCGCTGGGCAGCATCGCCCAAACGGTCACTTGTGTCCAATGCCAAGATCGCCCGCAGATGTCTAGGTATTTGTCGTTCATTCGACCGTGCATTAGAATCGGCCCGGTCCATCATGGGAGGGGAAGGACGCATGCGTCGTTTTTTTCGCGCGGTCTCTCGATATCGGCCGCGATTCTTGACACTGGGGCTGCTGGCCCTGACCGCCGCGCTCATTACACTTTCCAACCTTAGCGCCGAACAATCGTTGCCGCAGCGAGATTGGATGGCCTTCGGGCACAAGTCTTACGGCTGGCCGCTAATCTGGCACCGCTACACGACGTTTTAAGGTTGCAGAGGATCGCCGCCTGGCTCCTTACAAGCCGGCCTAATGACGCGCAAGCAAGTTGAGGCCGACGATCCAAATCACGAGTAGCCAGAGCATCCGGCCGATGGGCACTTCGTGCGACGCAAGCGATGCCCAAATGCGATCCAAGGTGGAAAACTGAGCGAGAAACAAGGAGATGATCGCCATCCACCAAAGCATCGTCTTTAGGCTGAAATTAGGGCGGGACATGAAAAAGCGGCTGCGCCGCAAAGGAAAGCGGTGATAAATCACCGCACTCCAAAAACGCGGCGATCAATGGCACGCAACTCCAAAAGGCTAATGCTGTAGTTTCTTGTAGCGGAAACGATGAGGTTCGTCGGCGGCGATGCCGAGCCGCTCGCGACGCTGCTCTTCGTAAGTTTGGAAATTGCCCTCGCACCAGTGAACGTAGCCGTCGCCCTCAAAGGCCAGAATGTGCGTGGCCAGGCGATCGAGAAACCAGCGATCGTGCGAGATCACTACCACGCAGCCGGCAAAATTGACGATCGCTTCTTCCAAGGCCCGTAAGGTGTCGACGTCGAGGTCGTTGGTGGGCTCGTCGAGCAAGAGCACGTTCGAGCCACGCCTGAGCAGCTTGGCCAGGTGAACTCGGTTGCGCTCGCCGCCCGACAGCGTGCCGACCAACTTCTGCTGGTCCGTCCCCTGGAAGTTGAAACGGGCCACGTAGGCCCGCGAGGGAATGCGCCGGCCGCCCATGTCGATGTTGTCGTAGCCGCCGGAAATCTCCTCGAACACCGTCTTGTCGGCGTCGAGCGCGTCGCGGTTCTGATCGACGTAGCCCAACTCGACCGTCGGGCCGACGCGCAGCTCGCCAGCGTCGGGCTGTTCTTCGCCCACCAGCATGCGGAACAAGGTCGTCTTGCCGGCGCCGTTCGGTCCAATGATGCCCACGATGCCGCCGGGCGGCAGGCGAAAACTCAGGTCGTCGATCAGCAGGCGGTCGCCGTAACCCTTGCTGATGTGGTTGCCCTCGATCACCAGGTCGCCCAGGTGCTTGCCCGGCGGAATCTGGATCTCGAATTCTTCCTGCCGGTCTTCAAAGCGCTCGGCCGACATTTTCTCGTAGGCTTTGATGCGGGCCTTGTTCTTCGCCTGCCGGGCACGCGGCGCCATGCGAATCCATTCCAGCTCGCGCTCGAGCGTCTTCTGCCGGGCGCTGGCCGTTTTTTCTTCGCGGACCAGCCGCTCTTTTTTCTGCTCCAGCCACGAAGAATAATTGCCCTCCCAGGGTATGCCGCGTCCGCGGTCGATCTCCAGGATCCAGCCGGCCACGTTGTCGAGAAAGTAGCGGTCGTGCGTGACGGCCACGACGGTGCCGGGGTAATCGTGCAGGTGCCGTTCGAGCCAGGCGACGCTTTCGGCATCGAGATGGTTGGTCGGCTCGTCGAGCAAGAGCAGGTCGGGCTTTTCGAGGAGCATTTTGCACAACGCCACGCGGCGTCGCTCGCCGCCCGAAAGCTTGCTCACGTCGGCGTCGGCCGGGGGCAACTGCATGGCGTCCATGGCAATTTCCATCTGGCGGTCGAGTTCCCAGGCATTGACCGCGTCGATCCGGTCTTGCACCTTGGCCTGTTCGGCCAGCAGCTTTTCCATCTGCGCGTCGTCGAGCGGCTCGGCAAACCGGGCATTGATTTCGTCGAACCGTTGCAACAACGCCCGCGTGCCGGCGACGGCCTCTTCCAAGTTGCCGCGCACGTCTTTGTCAGGCGTGAGCATCGGCTCTTGCGGCACATAGCCCACGCGGAAACCATCGGTGAGCCTGGCTTCGCCGTCGAAATCCTTATCGGCGCCGGCCATGATGCGCAACAGCGTACTTTTGCCCGAGCCGTTGCGGCCGAGCACGCCGATTTTGGCCCCCGGATAGAAAGCCAGCCAGATCTCTTTGAGCACCTCGCGCTGGCCA
>DASSFG010000543.1:0-6026 GCA_035694685.1 Pirellulales bacterium | reverse complement strand
AGAGAGTCACTGGGCCGCGGCTGGTCCATGCGGCTGCCACAAATTTTCCGCACGGCGATAAGGCCAGGCTACCCTGGCCGGTCCGACCCGTCTGAACGACCCGCGTCATCTGCCAGCGTGAGGTGTCCCAAAAACGAATCGTGCCGTCGGCGGCAGCGCTGATCAAGAACTGTCCGTTTGGGCTGAACACAAGCGCGGTCAATGGCCCCTCGTGGCCGCGTAGCACATGTTCGTGAACGCCCATGACCATGTCCCATAGACCACGCTCGACGTCCCAAATCGAAATCGTGTGATCCTGGCTGCCGGTTGCCAGCCAGCGGCTGTCGGGCGAAAAGGCCAGCACGTTCACCGGTTTACGATGCCAGTGCAACACGCGCAGCGGGAAGCCCGTCGAAGTGTCCCAGAGGATGCTTTCGGCCAACTCGCTTCGCGCGGCAGGCGGCGAATCGACATCGGCCGCCGTGGCCAACAGTCGAGTGTCGGGCGAAAAGGCGATCGCGCGAAGGGGGCCCGTATGTCCGCGCAGCGTCAGTTCCGATCCCTCGACGGGCGCGGACTGCGGGACCGTGAATTGCCGTCCGCAGGCGGGACAACGCCCCCGCTTGCCGGCTTGGTGGTAGTCGAACTTCAACGTCTTGCCGCACTCGCAGGCCCAATGACCCCGTTGCCCGGTGGGCGGTGCCTGCCAGGTAGCAGGCGGCGGAGGGTGCTTGGAATCCGTTTGCATCGACGTCACAAGGTTGTCCCAGTTCGGTAGGTGTATCATACCGAGGCTGCTCGCACGAAGCACGTTGGGCGCGCGAATCGGGTGTTTTCAGCCTCAAGTGAGCGACCGAATAGCTTCTGGTGCCGTCTTTTTTTCCGGCAAATTGTTTCCGGAAGCCAGCCTCGGCCAAACGCCGTCTTCCCCGTTGGGGAACGGGGAGGCGGGTGAGGTTACAGATTTGGCTAGTGGGGTAATTTGGCTAAAGTCTGTCTGTTTATCGTTTTGCATAACATTTGCCGTCGCATGTTTGCCGATAATGCCATGTGGCAAAATGCGTCGCAAGCTTCGTCTTAGACTGGCTGCGGCCGGTCGATTTGAACACCTGGTTCAAGCGTGGTAAACTGTGCCAACTAATAAGTTTACGGAAGACAGTGGGGTTTGGTGCTCGAGTGCGGATTATATTAGCGTTTTGCACAACGGTGGCGGCCGGTCGGCCGTGCCAGCCATCTCACGAACAACCGTCGAGCGCCGTCATGAGCCACACGAGGGTCTAGTCATGGGCGACGAACAAATAGCGGGCTCGTTCTTCAGTCCCCCGACGCTGGTCGACCTTCTCCAGCGCCGTGCCCACTTGCAGGGCCCGCGCACGGCCTTTACGTTCCTGGCCGATGGCGAATCTGAAGAAATCCCCATCACCTATGCGGAGCTCGATCGTCGGGCCCGAGCCATTGCCGCCTGGTTGCAATCGCACGGACTGGAGGGAGAGCGAGCTTTACTCCTCTTTCCGGCAGGGCTGGATTTCATCGCCGCCTTTTTTGGGTGCTTGTATGCGGGCGTTGTCGCCGTGCCGGCTTATCCCCCGCGTATGAACCGCTCGCTCGACCGCATCCAGGCCATTGCCTGCGATGCCCAGGCCAAAGTGGCGCTGACAACCCAATCGGTGCTCGAGCGCGTCACTCCGGTCTTGCAGCAAACGCCGGAACTGGAGCGGCTGACCTGGCTCGATACCGACTCGGTAGCCCCAGGCGCCGAAGAAACGTGGCGCAGGCCCGACTGCCGCAACACGACGCTCGCCTTTTTGCAGTACACGTCCGGCTCCACGGGCACGCCCAAGGGCGTCATGCTCACGCACGCCAATTTACTGCACAATTGCGGGCAGATCAGTTACGCCTTTGAGATGACCCGCTCGGTGATCGGCGTCTTCTGGCTGCCAAGTTACCACGACATGGGCCTGGTCGGTGGCGTGCTGAGTCCGATTTACCAGGGCGCCCCGAACGTGATCATGTCGCCCATGTCGTTCTTGCAACGGCCTTTCCGCTGGTTGCAGGCGATTTCGCGATACAAGGCCATCGTTAGCGGCGGACCGAACTTCGCTTACGATCTATGCGTGCGGAAAATCACTCCTCAGCAGCGGGCCACGCTCGATCTCAGCTCATGGACCATTGCTTTCAATGGCGCCGAGCCGGTGCGCGCCGAAACGCTCGACCGGTTCGCCGAAACATTCGAGCCGTGCGGCTTTCGCCGCGAATCGTTCTATCCCTGTTACGGCCTGGCCGAGGCCACGCTGATTGTCGCCGGCGGATTGAAGGCGGCCGCGCCCGTGGTGCGGTCGTTCGATGCCAAGGCGCTGGAAAACCGTCGAGTGGTCGAAACGCAACCTGTCGACCCCGACGCGCGACCGCTCGTGGGCAGTGGTCAGGTGCTGGCCGACGAAGAGATCGTGATTGCCGATCCGGAGACGACGAGCCGTTGTGGCCCACGACAAGTCGGCGAGATCTGGGTCAAAAGCCCCAGCGTGGCACAAGGTTACTGGCGTCGGCCCGAGGAGACCGAGCACGCCTTCAGAGCGCGTTTGCGAGACGGCGGCGACGGCCAGTTTCTGCGCACCGGCGACCTGGGATTCTTTCAGGACGGCGAGTTGTTTGTCGCCGGCCGTCTGAAAGACCTGATTATCATCCGCGGATTGAATCACTATCCGAACGACATCGAGCTCACCGTCGAAAAATCGCACGACGCGCTGAGGCCCGGTAGCGGTGCCGCCTTTACGGTCGACGTGGCCGACGAGCCGAAGCTGATCATCGTCTACGAGGTCGAACGCCGCCAGCAGAACGAAGTGGAGGAAGTCTTCGAGGCCATCCGCCGAGACGTGGGTCGCGAGCACGAATTGCAAGTCGATACGATCGTGCTCATCAAAGCCGGCAGCATTCCCAAGACCTCCAGCGGCAAGATTCAACGGCACGCATGCCGCAAAGCCTACCTGGCAGGCGAGCTGGAAGAAGTCGCGCGTTCGTCGGCTGTCGCCACCGACGCCGAGCGCGAGACGTCCGGCGATACCGCGAGTGACGTACGGACCCCGCCCGCTCCGGCCGTCGCGGACGAACCCCATTCTCCCGCCAAGGCGCCTGCGGTCGCATCGGCGACCCGCGCGCCGGAAAAACCTCCTGCCGAGCAAAAAGCCGAACCGGTTGCCAAGGGCAAGCCGGAAATCAACAAGACCGTCGCCGAGCAGGTCTTGGACGAAGTGCATCGCATCGCGAAAGAACGGGCACGCGGATTGTCGCTCGATTCGAGCATCGTCGAACTAGGGCTCGATTCGCTCGAACGCATGGAGATCCTGGCGTCGCTCGAAGAACGTTTCGGCGGTCGCTTCCCCGAAGAAGTGCTGCCGCACCTCGAAACCTGCCGCGAAGTGGTCGAGGCCGTCGAAAAATATCTCGGCGGCGTCGATGCCAACGAGCCCAAGCCCAACGGAATTCCGCCCGAGCATTATCGCTTTGACCGCTATCCCGAATATCTGCGGCTGAAGCAGAGCCTGGAAATGCTCGAGCATTCGGGCGTCGGCAATCCCTACTTCAACGTCCACGAGCGAGTGACCAACGACACGACGATGATCGGCGGTCGCGAGCTGATCAACTTTTCCAGCTACAACTACATTGGCATGTCGGGCGATCCGGCGGTGGCCCAGGCCGCCAAAGACGCCATCGACCGCTTCGGCACGTCGGTGTCGGCCAGCCGCCTGGTGTCGGGCGAAAAGACCATCCACCGCGAGCTGGAAATGGCCATTGCCCGGCTGATCGGCGTGGAAGACGCCATCGTCTACGTGGGCGGCCATTCGACCAACGAGACGACAATTGGTCACCTGTTTGGCCCAGGCGACCTGATTCTGCATGACGCTCTAGCGCACAACAGCATCATTCAGGGCTGCATCTTATCGGGCGCCCGCCGGCGTCCGTTTCCGCACAACGACTGGGCTACGGTCGAACGGCTGCTGCAAGACCTGCGCGGCGATTACCGCCGCGTGCTGGTGGCCATCGAAGGCACCTACAGCATGGACGGCGACATTCCCGATCTGCCGCGGTTCATCGAGGTCAAACAGCGGCACAAAGCTTTTTTGATGGTAGACGAAGCGCACTCGGCTGGCGTGCTGGGCGAACATGGCCGCGGCGTAGGCGAGTATTGGCACGTGAATCCGCACGACGTCGATCTTTGGATGGGTACGCTCAGCAAGTCGTTCGGAAGCTGCGGCGGTTACATCGCCGGCAACAAGGCCGTGGTTGAATACCTGAAGTACACCGCTCCGGGATTTGTTTACAGCGTGGGCATCTCGCCCTCGAACGCCGCTGCGGCCTTGGCGTCGATCCGCGTGTTGGCCCGCGAGCCGGATCGCGTGGCGCGGCTGCACGAGCGGGCCGACCTGTTCTTGTCGTTGGCCAAGAAGCAAGGGCTCAACACGGGCATGAGCAAAGACACCCCGGTGATCCCCATCATCCTGGGCGACTCGATCCGTTGCTTGCAGCTTTCGCAGGCTTTGGCCCGTCGCGGTATCAACGTACAGCCGATCGTGCACCCCGCGGTCGAGGAACAAGCCGCTCGGCTGCGGTTCTTCATCACCTCGAAGCACACCGAAGAGCAGATCCGCTACACGATCGCCACGCTGGCCGAAGAGCTCGCCCGGCTCATCGCCAGCCCGTACCTTCCCAGTTCCAACGGCAACGGCGCCACGCTTCCCAATTCCGCAAAAATCACGCACACGTAGAGCAGCTCATTCTGGCACAACGGGGGCGCGGCCAATGGAGTGGTAGGCAAAGCCCGAGGCCAGCATGTGGCCCGGATCGTAAATGTTGCGGCCGTCGAAGATGACGGGCGACTTCATCCGCCGCCGCATTTCGTCGAAGTCGGGATGCACGAACTGCTTCCATTCGGTCATGATCGCCAGCGCGTCGGCGCCGTTGAGCGCGTCGTATTTGCTGTCGCAATACAGCAACTTGTCGCCGTACTGATCCCGCACGTGTTCCATGGCCTCCGGATCGTGTACGAGAAGCTCGACCCCCTGCGCTAACAACTCATTGATCAGCGCCAGCGCGGGCGCTTCACGAACGTCGTCGGTGCGGGGCTTGAAGGCCAAGCCCCAAACGGCGATCTTTCGCCCGGCCAGTTCGCCGCCGAAATGCCGCAGCAGCTTCTGGAACATCACCTTTTTCTGGGCCTGGTTGACGGCATCGACGGCGGAGAGCAAATGCGGTTCGATGCCCTGCGCGCGGGCCATGACCTGCAGGGCACGGACATCTTTGGGAAAGCAACTTCCGCCGTAGCCCACGCCCGGAAAGAGAAAAGCAAAGCCGATGCGGCTGTCGTGGCCGATGCCGCGACGGACGTCGTTGATGTCGGCCTCCATGCGTTCGCAAAGATTGGCTACCTCGTTGATGAAGCTGATCTTGGTCGAGAGCAACGCATTGGCCACGTACTTCGTCATCTCGGCACTCTCCGGCGACATCACCAAAAAGGGCTTCTCGGTGCGTAGAAACGGCGAATAGAGCTCCCGCAGCACCTCGGCCACTTGAGGCCGACGCACGCCGACCACCACCCGGTCTGGCTTCATGAAATCTTCCAGGGCGGCTCCCTCTTTCAGAAACTCGGGGTTGCTTGCCACGTCGCACTCGCGGCCGGTGGCTTCACGCAAACGCCGATAAATGCCGGCGTTGGTGCCCACCGGCACAGTGCTCTTGGTGACAACGATTGCCGACGGAGAAAGTCGTGCGGCGATGCCGTCGACCACCTTCCACAGGTTGGATAGATCGGCCGCACCATCGTGAGCGCTAGGCGTGCCAACCGCAACAAACACGAGCCTGGCCGAGGCAACCGCCGCGGCCAAATCGGTGGTAAAGTGCAAACGGCCGTCTTCAGCGTTATGGGCGACCAGCTCCGCCAACCCCGGCTCATAGATGGGCACTTCGCCCGAGCGGAGCCTCTCAATCTTCTCGACGTCGACATCGACGCAGGTCACTTCATTGCCGGTTTCGGCGAAGCAGGCCCCGGTGAC
>DASSFG010000542.1:0-7023 GCA_035694685.1 Pirellulales bacterium | reverse complement strand
CGACGCTGGCTGAAGTCGCAAGGTTGCCGCGTGGGCCCCATTTTTCAACCGGTCGAGGGCCATTTCTCGTTCTACGTCTATTCCAAGCGGCACTGCATTCGCGAGATCATCGGCAAACACGGCGGCTTCGCCGTGCAGTCGAAAGCAAAGTCAGTCTGAAAGGCTGACCTACCAGAGACTATCGCCGGGCGGTGCCTTCTTCGTGTTCTTTGAACTGCTGGCCGTAGCGCCGTAGTTCTTGCTCGGCTTTCACTTCGTCTTCGTGGATTTTTTCTTCGTTAATCGTGACGTGGATGTCGAGCTTGTCGCCTTCCTTCTCGCTGGTTACCTGATACCATCCGAGAAAATGGCCGAGTACCGCCACCCCCAGTACCAAACAGACCACCGCGGTGCAGAGCCGTTTCATGGTAATTCTCCTTCAGTTCGTGGTGCCGCGAGGCCGCAAACCGGCCGCGCCGATAGGGCCAGAGACTTTAGCGAAGCGACTGTCATGAGGGAATACTGATTCGTCGCGCCCCACGAAGATTTGCGGGAGTAGGACGCACGCAGTTGCGTCGTTTAACCGCAGGGCCAGCGGCCCGCGTGAAGGTTGTACTCGTGCGGGCCGCCACCCAAAGTGTTCCGCCTGCAGTTTGCTGATCATATGGCCGCGGCGCCTCCATTGCCGCCAAAGGCCGCGCCGGCCGTTCAGGCGGCAGCAGCCGGCTTCAATTCAGGATGTGACCTGCTCGTTAGTGCCTTGACCAGCGCTTCAGGCGAGTGAACCTCAAGCCAGGTCGCTTGCCGCCTGCGCGCCTTCGCCGCATACGACTCGAAATTATCGAGCACCCGTTTGACTGCTCCGACAAAGCCGGCAAAATCGTCGAACGTTTCGCCGCAGCCGCGCGACAACTGGTCGGA
Source organism: Pirellulales bacterium (assembly GCA_035694685.1). Classification (GTDB taxonomy): domain Bacteria; phylum Planctomycetota; class Planctomycetia; order Pirellulales; family JAICIG01; genus DASSFG01. The sequence continues at coordinate 6,123 of DASSFG010000542.1, read as the reverse complement.
CAACCAGGTGCGCGAAGGCACCACCGGCACGGCGCCAGCGGCCAATGCCTCGCCCAAGGCGCCGGAAGTGCGCGAGTGATAAATCTCGGGGGCATAAGGCAGCAACGCCACGTCGGCCTGCGACACGAGCGAATAATAATCCTCGGGCGACAAGGTCCCATCGAGTGCGAGCAGTTCGATTCCCGGTGGCGCCCGCCTTTTCAGGCGGCGCAGGGCGGCACAGCTCCGCGGGTTATGTTGAGGCTGGCTGACGTTCGACTGAATCAAGAACTTTGCCTTGCCCGGAAGGAGGTAGTCGTCCGCCAGCGCCGCGGCCAGGTCGGGCAGCCAGTGAAAGCCCTTTTCGTCACGCGCTTCGCCAAAGTAGGCCAGCGTTACCGGACTACCTGGCTGTCGCTCGTGAGGCGAAATCAAGTGCGCCCGAAAGGGCAACGGCAGCACGTCAAAGGGGAGGTCGACCAGCGACTCGTAGTCTTCCGACAACCGGGCCGAATCGGTATAGCAACGAATGCGATCGCTGCCAGGCCACTCGGCGTGCAACGATAAAAAGCTGCGTTCGAGCTGCGTTTGCGGCGTTTCGATGATCGCGCCGCTCGTAGCGTCTCGGGCAAATGGCGCGTGGCGAAACTCGAGATGGAAGGCAGGCGAACGGCGCGACCCCATTCGTTCCACGGCGAGTCGTACGCCAAGCACCTCGCGCGCGTGCGCGGTACCAAGCCATACCTGGTCCGACGGCCCGGCGTCGGCGGCGGCAAGAAAGCGCTCCAGATCTTCGTAAAACCAAAGCGCGTAGTCCAGCTCTTGCCCTAGGCCAAGCGGCAGCAGGCGCTCGGCCGCCTCAAGCAGTTTCGGCGAGGCTGACGGCGCGGCGATCGCTTGGACGATGCGCGGCCACGGTGCGGCCTGCTCATACAAGCGGGCCCGTTCTGGATCGCAATATCCGAGATACGAGCGGCGCAGCTTCGCGGCGAGTCGGCCGCAGGCCTCGCGCGAAGCGATCCGCGGGACGCAAGCGTACCGTGTGAACCGCAGAAGGTCATACCACAACGGCGGCAAGAGGTAGTAAAGGCTGCGCTCGGCCAGCCACGTCGCCCGGCGACAAGTCCTGTACGCTTTGCCGCAACCTCGCCCCAGAGCCTGCCGGAGTGCCGGCGCGCCGCCGTCGATGCTCGCTTCCGGCGCCGGCGCTTCGCGCATCCAATGGTCGGTGTGAAACAGCGAGTGCGTTTCGAGCCAGAAGGGCAACAACTCCCGGCGGCAATCGACGTGCGTGGCAAGGATGGGGCGAAAGCCGAGCTTCCGCGCTGCGTCGGCCACCGAGACCGAGGTCTCATAGTAGTGCCCAAGTTGGTCGCGCAGGCCGTTGGTAAGCACGAGGACTTTAGTTTGCGTCGTCATGGCTCCAATCATATCGATCCCGCTACGCCGCGCGAGGAACGTTCTCTGCTTCGGTGGCGGAAGATTCAGCGTACACCGCAAGGCCATCCGGCGACGGCAATCGCTCGGCCAACTGCCGCTGCATTCGAACGGTTTCGATGACCAGCGATTCGCTGACGAGAGCCAGTTCGTCGAGGCGGCGGTCGAGGTGGGCGCGCAGTTCAGCGAACTGCCGTTCGTGCCGCTCCGCAAGATGGCGAAAATCATCGGCCAGATGGCGAAAATCATCGGCCAGCGCCAAGGCCACGTGCGCACGGAGCCTTTCCAGGCATTGATCTCTCCAGGCCTTCATCAGGTTGGCTGGTCTGGCCAGCCATCGGCGTAGGATTGGCATCATAGGCTTACTCGCTCGCTCTGCGAACTGAAGTGGGGCGATCTCAGCGGCCCGCTGGCTGGTACAACGTTGCGGGCGGCGCCCGTGCCACGCGCCGCCTCAACCGCATCGGCATACAAGGAGGCCACGCGCCGCCAACTGTGCGTGGCTGCCACGTAGTCGACGGCGGCCTGGCCAAGTTTTTCGCGCCAACCCGGTTCGGCAAGCAGCTTGCGGACGGCCTGCTCCAGCGAACGGTCGTCCTGGGCCAGGGGGCCGATCTTGTACACGACGGTGTCGGGATAGCTGGCGAAGGTATCGACGTCGGTCACGATGGTCGGCACCCCGGCGCTGAGCAGGGTCAGTAGCGCCCCCGACGTTTCACCGCGCGTGGGCGGTCGGCGAAGATTCATCGCCACGTCGGTAATCGACATCAGGTCGAGGAACGTTTCCATGGGCGCATGGCCGAAGAAACGAACGCGATCGGCGATGCCCAGTTCTTCCGCCAATCGTTGTTCGCGGTTGTCGTTCAAATCACCGCCGACAAAAATCAGCCTGGCGTGCGGATAGTCGTGCCGGATGGCCGCCAGCGCTGCGATCGCCTCGCGATGGTATTTGGCGCCGTTGAGGACGCCAAAACAACTCAGAATCAGTTCGCTCTGCCCGAAGCGGTACCGTTCGCGGAGCTTCCTTTTCGTGTCCGGCGAAGCGACGTGCAAGGCCGAGCCGTGCGGAATCACGCGCACTTTCTCGGCGACTTGCGGCGCCAGGCGGCGGATTTGCTCGGCGCCCCAGGGATCGTGCATGACGACGATGCTCGCTGCTTCCAAAACGCGCCGGTTGAGTGTCAGCCCGCGGCGGACAAGGGCCTGGGCCAGTCCACCAGGTTCTTCGTTCCAGGCGCCGTTAGACCGGTGGTATTCGCCCGCCAACTCCCGAGACTCGAAAGCAATCTCGTTCAGCAGGAAATTGGCCGGCGCTCCATGACGCGCGGCCATACCGACGTGAAACTCGGGCAGCGCAAAATCGTGCAAGACAACGACGCCGGCATGCTGTAGCAGCGATTCGTACACGTAGGCGCAAAAATGCGTGTTGGCCATTTGATAAACGATACCGGCATAGTTGACCGCCCGCTGGAACCGACCGAATAGGCGGCGATCGCGGCAGCCGAGCTCGCACGACCTCAGGCTGATGTGAGGCAGGTATCCTTCGTCATGGTAGATGTCGATGCGAAAGTGCTGCGCGAGCGGCTCGAGCAAGCGTTCAGAATAGTCGGCGATACCAGTCCGTTGTGGCAACAGCGGCGAAAAAAATGCCAGCGACGGCCTCTTCCGAGGTTTGAATGGCCGGCTGCCGTCAGGCTGAAAGCCTGACCTACAAACCTTTGTGGCGTTGAGAGCTTCGAGGGCACTCATGGCGCGCGCCGCAATGGTGGCCATGGAATTCGCCGTGGCAGCCAGCGGTACGTTCGAGCGCCGCGCTTCCGCCGGGCATTGCTGCGCAAGCAACTGATCGAGCCTGGCCGCCAGGTCGACAGGTTGTTTCACGTCGGCCAGCAAGACGGCCTGTTTTGCCAGCCCAACGTGCCACGACCGCTGGTCGATGATGGCGGCGGCGCCCCAGCTCAGCGCCTCGAGCAACGCCAGACCCGAACCCTCATGGGGTTCGCCGTCGACCAGCGCCGCACATTGCGAATACAGCAAGCGGCGTAGCTGGTTGCCGGCGGCTTCGACGAGGGTCAATCGTCCTTCGAGACCTCGACGGACGATTTCGCGTTGCCAACCGTTGCGCAATTCGTGCGACCATCGCGCAAGAACAACGAACTGCCAGTCGCGCGCCTGCGGTGTGGAAAGCAGTTCGATGGCGGCAGCCGCTTCAGCCACGGTCTGATGCTCGTCGTCGCCGGCCAGGAAAAGAACGAACGGTTTGCTAATCTCGCCGGGTAATCGCTCGGCCTGCCGATAGTGCGCTTCAGTGCAAACTGAAGCTGCGTCGCCGGCCGCTCCAAGCGAAACCACCTTGCTCTGGGCGAGCCCGAGCGAATGGGTGCAATCGAGACGGGTTTGCTCCGAAACAGTCAGGAGCAGGTCGTACCTGCCCAACGACAGCACTCCTTGGCGGTATCTTTCCGACTTGAGCGGCCAATGACAGAAGCGGTCGGGCGCCAGTACCGGCGCCAGGTCGATGAGCAGACCGGCTAACGGCACTCCCTGCTGCGGAGCGCTGGGAGGCAAAAATTCCGTGTGCCAATCGAGGGCCGAGGTTGTCAACCAGACGTCAACTTCGTCTGCCGCCTCGGAAAGGGCAGCTTGTCCGTTTGCGATACAGACCGTGGAATGGCCGCTCGGCACCTGCCGCAGGCGGACGTTTGCTCCGACACGTCCCAACATAGATCGGGCGTCGTTAATACCGCCTGCCGCTTCGTGGAAACAGAGAAACCATTCGTGGCCGACGGACCGCGACACAAGTTCCTCGACGAGGTGCGCAGCATAGGCGCCGGCAGGCGAGCGTTCTCGCCTCTGGGCCAGGAACATGTCGATGCCGATTTTCACGTCGCGGTCCTCACGGCCTCACCGTGACAATTTTTCCACGGATAAACGCGCCACGCTTAGACTGCCTCGGCCCTCGTACCACACGAAGACCGCCAGCGGCTCGTCTCCATCAGATCGCGAGACGATCGTGGTGCTTTCATTGTGCTGTAGCTCGCCGCGACCAGGGGTGAGCAGCGACAACAGCTTTAAGTTCTGGCCATCTTTGAGCATGACGGCGCCCACGTAGTCGGCGGCGCCGTGGGCCTGATAGTCGACATCAACCTGATAACGGCCCCGCGATGCAAACAGTTCGGGGCTTTTCGCCAGCATGCCGCGCGCGTCACGCCCCTCGGTCGCGACCCGCAATTCTCCTTCGTCGCGGCCAATGTCGCGCGACAAGTTCTCAGCAGACCAGGCAACGGATGTAGCCCTCGCCGGCCAGAGGACCACCACGGCGACGGCCGCCAGGGCGGCGCCGGCGAAACAGCGTTTTGCCAAGGCTGGATGACGTGGCCAGAGCCATCCGCACGCCAGCGCACCCGAGGCGAAAAGCAATGCCCCAAAGTTGGCCGAATATCGCCAAAACTGGGAGTAAGGCAGCCAATAGGGAAGATAGTTTTTTAGCAAGGCGGGGAACAGGCTATTGTAGGCCCACAGGCATTCCCGGCCTCCCTGGTTGAACAGCCCATGATTGGCCGGCAGCCAGAGTGCGGCCAGTCCCGCTTGCAGGACCAACGACGCGGCGGCCAAGACCGCTGGCAGACGCAGGTTTTCGCCAAAGAGCATCTTTACGCCGTGTGCCAAGGGCAAGCTCCACAGCAGTACGGCGGTCGAACCAAAGCGACCGACGAACGAATAGCCGCCGTACCAATTCGGGTGCAGCGCGTTCGGCAAGATGGCGGTCGCATACAGTATCAACCACCACAGACATTCGCGGCGCGCGGAGCGCCACATCGGCGCCAACCCAATCACGCCCAACAGCCACAGCGGCTGCTCGAAGAACATCCCTTGCGCCTGATCGAAGTGCAACCCCATGAACACGATGAAGGCGTTCAGGTGCAGGGCCAGTCCACTTCCTTCCGAATAAGGGCCGCTCATCTTGCCAAAGGCGTAAACATTATAGGCCGCTAAGGATGCAAGCGACCCGATGGCGGCAACGGGCGGCCACAGCGTGGAAAGCCGCCAGGCGGCCGACCGGCGCGTGGTGTCAAGACGCCATGCTACGGCGATCAAGGCCGCAGCCGCATACTTGATGTGCAACCAGGGAAGCATGGACACCGCCGCCGTAAACAGCAACGCACGCCAACCCTCGAACGGGCCTCGTTCCGCGCCTTCGGCCGCACATGTGGCCGCAAACAGCAAGAGAACCCCGGCAGGCAAGTCGGGGTAGATCTGACTGCTCGCATCGAGCAGCGGCATGCTCAAGGCCAATGCAAGCGCGAGCAGCAGCGACCCGCGCGGCTGGCGCCAGACCCGGTTGATGGTCCGGTACACTGTGGGGGCGGCGAGCCCGCAACAGGCCACCATTGCCAGCCGGGCGCCGAAGGTGCCGCCGAGGCCCCACGGCACAGCGACCAAGGCCGACAATCCCACGTTATGTACGCTGAACCAGCCGTGCGGCCGGCCAATGGTTTGCGATTCGTGCCAGCCGGCCTGCCAACCGCGTCGCTGCATGTTGTTGGCGACGTCGACGTCGCCCTCGTCGATCAGGCTCTCGCTGATAATCAGGTAATACGTTTCATCACCAGTCAGGTAATCGACGTTGCGGACGCGCCAGTACGCGGCGATGAGAAGATAAACCAGCGCCGGAAGGCACAGCAACCCACGACAGGCTACCGTCGA
>DASSFG010000541.1:0-5249 GCA_035694685.1 Pirellulales bacterium | reverse complement strand
TATGTGGGCTATATCGTGGTGGGCCAACTTGCCATCTTGCTGGGTGCGTGGTGGCGATGGGCGTGGGTGCGCAATCGTTGGTTCCGCTGCACGCACCTCGCGGCGATCACGATTGTGGCGCTCGAAGCCGTGGCGGGGATCACCTGTCCGCTCACCACCTGGGAAGACGAGCTGCGTCGCCTGGCGGGCGAAACGCCTGCGGGCGAATCGTTCGTGGCGCGCGGCGTCCACGCTGTCCTGTTCTTCGAGCTTCCGCCGTGGGTCTTCACGACCGTTTACCTGCTGTTCGCCGTTCTGGTCTTGGCGACACTGCTTTTCGTGCCGATTCGTAGCTCGCGACGGAGCTCGGCGTCGTAATGTCGGCGGCCGATGCGGCTTGCCAGATCGAGCGCAAGCGCGGTTGCCGCGCGTGGCGGGGAGGGTTAAGATCGAAGCTGGCTCGCCTGCCAACCGGTCCCACCTGTTTGCACCTCTGCAATGCTCAAGCGCGACGAGGATTTTTTCAAAGATACCACGATGACCTTCGGGGAGCACCTCGAAGAGCTGCGCGCCTGCCTGGTCAAGGCGGTGTTCGGGCTGGCGATTGGCGTGGGGATTGGTCTCTACTTTGGCGACCACATCGTCCGCTTGATCGAGCGCCCTTTGGTGGAGGCATTGGGTAGTTTTTACATGACCGAGGCCGCCGAAGCTTATGGCGTTTGGAGCGCCGAGAGAACGGCGGCCGGCTTGTCGGTGCCGTATACGATCGAGCAGGTAAACCATCTGGTTAAAGACCGGCAACTGCTTTACGAGATTCGTTACCTAGATCCGACACAAGTTTTACGCGACCTTGCGCTCACCGACGACCGCCTGAAAACGTTCATTCCCAAGGCACACGCGCAAGAGAAACTTATCGAGCCCAAGGATCTCGTCCCCATGTTTCTTTGGCACCCGGTGTCGGCCGACCATCGCATCAGTCCGACCGTGCTGAGCGTGCAAGAAGGATTCATGATCTGGTTCAAGGCTGCCTCGGTGTTCGGCATCGTCCTTTCCAGCCCGTGGATCTTTTATCAGATCTGGGCGTTCGTCGCCGCCGGGCTTTATCCGCACGAAAAAAAATACATCCACGTGTTCCTGCCGTTCAGCATTGGTTTGTTTCTGCTGGGAGCGGCCATGGCTTACTTGTTCGTGTTCCAGCCTGTACTCGGTTTTCTGTTCTCCGTCAGCGGAACGCTCGGCTTCAAGATCGACCCGCGTATTAGCGAATGGATGGGCTTCGTCATTTTCCTGCCGCTTGGGTTTGGCATCAGCTTTCAACTGCCGCTGGTCATGCTGTTTCTGGAGCGGATCGGCGTCTTTAACGTGCAATCGTATTTGGAACGCTGGCGCATCGCGATCCTTGTCATCTTCGTATTGTCGGCGGTTCTCACACCGGCCGACCCCTACACGATTTTCTTCATGGCGGTACCGCTGACGGTGCTGTATTTCGGCGGCATCTTGCTTTGCCACCTATTGCCGCGCGGGCAGTTTGCGGTCGAACCGGTCGATTGAACCCGGTGGGCAATGCCCCGGCGGCATTCTATACTTGCTGGTGCCGCCGTTGAACGACACCTTTGTTTTTTGGGGACGATTGATGCCTTTTCGTTGCCGCCGCCGGCATCCTTTGCCGGCCACGATTGCCTGCCTGCTCGCCTTGACTTCCGTCGCCCAGGCCGGCAAACCGACGGTCTATACCGGGGCGAAGATCCATACCGCCGCCGGGCAAACCTTCGAGCCGGGCACGCTCGTCGTGCAGGATGGCAAGATCGTCGACGTCGGCCCGGCCGATAAGCTGACGGTGCCCGACGATGCCGAACGCATCGATCTGTCGGGCAAGGTCATTATCCCCGGCCTGGTCGATTCGCACTCGCACTTGGGCGTTTACTCACGACCCGAAGTCGCGGCCAACAGCGACGGAAACGAAACCACCGGTCCCGTCCAGAGCGCCGTCCGCGCGCTGGACGCCATCAACCCGCTCGACCCCGGCATTCGCATGGCCAACGCCGGCGGCATCACCACCGCCAACATCATGCCCGGCAGCGCCAACGTGATCGGCGGCCAAACCCTGTACGTCAAGCTTCGCGGTCACACGGTCGAGCAGATGACGATGGTCTCACCTAACCTCTCGGGCGGGCTGAAGATGGCCAACGGCGAAAACCCCAAGCGCGTCTACGGTAGCCGCAAACAGGCGCCCGGCACGCGGATGAAGGTCGCGGCCCTGCAACGGGCCGAATTCTTGAAGGCCCGCGACTACCAGCGCAAGTGGGACTTCTATCGCAAGAAGCTCGCGGCCGGCGAAGACGCCGCTCCCCCCGACATCGATCTCTCGCTCGAACCGCTCGTGGAAGCGATGGCCAAGAAAAGGACGGTACACTTTCACAGCCACCGCGCCGACGACATTCTCACCGTGCTGCGTTTGGCCGACGAGTTCGGCTTCGACCTTCTGTTGCAGCACGGCACCGAGTCATACAAGGTGATCGACGAGCTGGCCCGCCGAAAGGTGCCTGTTTCGCTCACCCTGCCCGACAGTCCGGGCGGCAAGGCGGAAGTGATCGAGATGCTCGAATCGACGGCGGCCCGGCTGACCAAGGCCGGCGTCAAGGCGCACGTCAATACCGACGATCCGGTGACCGAAAGCCGCTTTTTGTTGCGAACGGCCGCCATCACGGTGCGCGGAGGGCTCGACGAGCAGACGGCGCTCAAGACCGTGACGATCTACCCAGCCCAGGCCCTGCGCATCGATGACCACGTCGGCTCGCTGGAGAAAGGCAAGGACGCCGATTTCGTGGTGCTCAGCGGGGAACCGTTCAGCGTCTACTCTCGCGTGTTGCAAACCTTTATCGATGGGCAGCGTGTGTTCAACCTTGACGATCCCAAAGAGCGGCTCTATCAAACCGGGGGGTTCGCCCTCGCCGACCGCTCGCAAGCACCCGCCGCCCGGCCGCTGACCGAGCCGCAACCGAAGGCCGACGCGCCGAAATTGCCGGAAGACGGCAAGCCGGCCAACGCCGATGCGAAGGAGTTCGTGGTGTTCTGCGGCCGACTGCACACGGTGGCGAAAGAGCCGGTCACCGGCGGCGCCGTTCACGTGCGCGACGGCAAGGTCGTTTATGCCGGCCCGCGAGAAGGCTTTGAGCTACCGGCCGACGTACCGGTGATTTCGGCCGCGGCCGTGACGCCGGGCTTGATCGACGCCTTCAGCATCGTGCCGCTGAGCGGGGCCTACAACATCGCCGCCGACCAGGACTCCGACGAAACCAGCGACCCCAACCAGGCCGACGTGCGAGCACTCGACGCTTTTCATCCCTCCGAGCCGCTCTTGCGTTACCTGCTTCAGCAGGGCGTGACCGTGATTCACGCGTGCCCGGGGCGCGACAACGTCATCGCCGGACAAAGCGGCCTGTTTCGCACGCACGGCACGAACGCCGAACAGATGGCGGTCCGCTTCCCGCAGATGATGATCTTCAATCTTGGCGAGATTCCCAAGGAGACGTACGGCGACCGGAAACCGAACACCCGGATGGGCACCGCGTCGCTGGTGCGTGCCGCGCTGAGCGATGCCGCGAATTATGCCCGCAAGCGTAAGGCGGCCAAAGACGAGGCCTCGCAGCCCGATCGGAACCTCAAGCACGAAGCGCTTGGGCAGGTGTTGGAGCAGAAGCTGCCCGCCATGTTCGCCGCCCAGCGGGCCGACGACATCGTGACGGCCTTGCGACTGACCGACGAATTCAAGTTGAAGAGTCGCTTGTCGCTGGGAGCCGAAGCCTATTTGTTGACCGACCGGCTGGCGGCGTCCAAATTGCCGGTGATCGTTCATCCCACGATGCAGCGCGTGGGCGGCATCGAGACCTACAACAGCTCGCTGAGCAACGCGGCGGTCCTTGCCGACAAGGGTTTACTTATTGCCATCTGCAGTGGCGCCGAAGGTTACGTGCCCAAGACGCGCGTGGCCCGCTTCGAAGCGGCGATGGCGGCGGTCCACGGCCTCGGCTTCGACCGCGCCTTGCGGGCGATCACGCTTGACGCGGCCAAGATCCTGGAGATCGACGATCGCTTCGGCACGCTCGAGCCGGGCAAAACGGCTGACCTCGTACTCTACGACGGCGACCCCTTTGAATACGCCACGCACGTCACGGCCGTGGCCCTCGACGGCCGGCTCGTCTACCAGCGGGGCGACGGCCCCGAAGCGCCGCTCGATTTGCAATCGCTTTTTTATTCGATAGGTCCGGAGCCAGCGTGCTGTTTGGGTTGGTAAAAAGCCATGCCAGAGATTGATGTAACGGTGTATTACTTGGAGATGTTCAGCCACCCGGGGCCGCGCCGCGCCAGCGCCGCGGAAGGGGTGACAGTGATGCACGCCAAGAAGCCGAGCGCCGGTTTTTACCGCGCAAGATACGCAGTAATGTGGTCTTGCCGATTGGCTTCGTACAAGCGCCGCGGCGGACAGCGCGACGTAAACTAGCTTCCCGAATCGTTGCGTGATTGGATATCTCGTAGCGCCTCGATCGAGAACCCGCCTTGCATCGTGCCGTCCTCAAAATACAGCCAGTCGCAAATACCTGCGCCGGCCACACGACGGACATCGCCTGGCTTAACGCCTCGCACGTTAAGCGGATCGTTATCGATTCGGCCGTAGGCGATATCGTTCTCAATGGCAGTCACTATCAGCCACATATATTCCGTGTTTTCACCGTCACTGATTGCACCTTTTACGGCGAATGAGTCGTTGTCGCCCCGAGATTCCCAAGCCGCTACAAATTCGGGCCAACGCCGGCGCGCCTCGGTCACCGCCGCCTGCATGCGCGGGTCGTCATCGGACACCTCGATGACGGGTGCGAGGGCGTTTTCCTCCAGTGCCGCCAGAGGGTCGTCTGCGCAGAGCTTTTCTTCGACGCCGGAGTCGATCGAATAGATTCGGCCTGTTGCCGGATGAAAGAATGCGAGACAATTATCGTCAAGCAACTCGGCGTGCAGCTTGCCGATGTAGCAATACGCTTTGGCGATTGACTCGCGATCGTCGCCGCATCCAATGACGTCGACCGACAACCATGCGCGATGCTCGAGTAGCGGTTGCCGCACTCGCAGATTCTTCGTTGATTTTGCAGCGTCAGCATCATTGAGGTAAGGAGCCGAGACGCTCAGAATTGAGAAGAACATCCCGTTACACATCGCTACGAGATTCGGCAATTCGCCCACGACAAAAGCACTCGACTCTGCGATCGGAGTGTTTT
>DASSFG010000540.1:0-9843 GCA_035694685.1 Pirellulales bacterium | reverse complement strand
CGACCCCTTTTTCGTAGCAAAGCCGAGGCGGTTAGGGACCTAACGAGAGTACCAACGAACCGCTGAGTTGGCGAGAGGCCCACCCGGCGGTTATGCTCAAGGCATTGGTCGCGACGGCCACGTCTGGAAAGCGAACGGTAGGCCCATGGCAAGCATCCTCTTGATCGACGACGACGTCGATTTCAGCGCGTTCGTTCGCGAATCGCTCCAGCGCGTCGGGCATCGCGTCGAGTGTCTCGACAACGCGCGCTCGGCCCCAGCGCGCCTCGCCGGGGAGGAGTATGACGTGGTACTGCTCGATAACCGCATGCCTGGCATGTCGGGCATCGAGTTTCTCGCCGCCCTCGAAAAACACCAAATCAGCGTACCTGTGATCTTGATGACGGGCGATCCAACGTCCGACACCGCCATTCAGGCGATGAACCTGGGGGCGTTTGACTACGTCGTCAAGCCGCTGGAGTTGGACGAGTTGCTCGGCGAATTGGAACCGTTGATCGACGAGGCCGCGGAAATCTCACGGCTGACCAAGGAGCACGTTCGCCTGCCGGGCGAAGCATCCGACGGCCAGGGACCGGCGCTGCTCGGCAACAGCCGGCCGATGCAAGAAGTTTACAAGCTGATCGGCAAGGTCGCCCGCAGCAACGTGCCGGTGTTGATTTTGGGTGAGTCGGGTACGGGCAAAGATCTCGTGGCGCGGGCGATCCACGGCAATAGTCCGCGGCGGCAGCGGCCCTTCGTGGCCATGAACTGCACGGCCCTCAGCGAAACCCTGCTCGACGACGAACTGTTTGGCCACGAACCTAAGTCGTTCTCCGGCGCCAGCGACAAGCTGCGAAAGGGACGCTTTGAGCATGCCCACGGCGGTACGCTGTTTTTGGATGAAATCGGCGACATGCCGCCGATGTTGCAGGCGAAACTCTTGCGCGTGCTGGAAAACAGCGAAGTGGTGCGCATCGGCGGTAACGACCCGATCAAAGTTGACGTGCGCGTGGTCTCGGCCACGCACAGCGACCCGAGCGAGTCGATTGCCAGCGGCGCTTTCCGGCAGGATCTTTTGTTTCGCATCAAGGGAGTCACCATTCGGCTCCCTCCTTTGCGCGAGCGGGGCGACGACGATCTCAAGTTGATCTTCGAGCAGCTCATCGTGCAAGCGGCCGAGCGCGCCGGACGTGCGACGCCGACGCTCACCGACGCGGCCTGGAAGAAGTTGCGAGAGCACTCGTGGCCGGGCAACATTCGCGAGCTTAAAAACGTCGTGATACGGGCGGTGCTCGTCTGTCGCGGCACGCACATCGTTCCTTCCGACCTGGAACTGGAGCGTTCGCCGACGGATAGCTCAGCGGCATCGCCGGCATGTCAAGGCAGCGCCATCGCGCATCTCGCCCGTGCGGTGCAAGCGGCACTGGTCTCAGGTCAAGCCGACCTGCACCAGTCGCTACACGACGCGCTCGACGTGGAGCTGTTGCGAAGCACGTTGGCCGAATGCGGCGGCAACCAGGTGCAAACGTCCCGCCGCCTTGGCCTTTCGCGCAACGGCCTGAGGGCGCGAATGCGGGCATTAGGGCTGGAATGACTGATCACTCGATCTCATAGATCGGGCTGCGCGGATCGCGCGGCACGAGGCGCTGAGCCTTGCAGTCCACGAGAAGATCGAGGGCTTCCAGGACGATCGCTCCGATGAGGGCCTGCGTGCGCTTCGGCTCGATGACGGCGGTAAAAGTAGCTTCCCGCCCCAGAAGCGTGATGGACACAGCCTTAGCCTCGCGGCGATGCGCGCGCCGGCCGTCCGCATAACGGACGCTAACGAGGTTCCCCAGCGGCAGGTCCAACTGCTTGACCACGGATTGCGGCAGCACGAGCATGGCAGCGCCGGAATCGACCACGCCTGAGACGGTTTCTCGGCGTACTTGATTCGGCTTCAACAAACCTCGGCGCATCAGGGCCAGGTCATCGTTGTTGGCGATCTCAACATCGACGCTGAAACGTCCCACGCCATCGGCTCCTATGGTCCGTCTGTTTTCGCTCGTTTGCATAGTCCCGCACCTTTCTGGGACAGAGGTAATTGGCAACCAAATCATAGGCCGACGAGCTTCGCGGAGCAAACTGTTCGTGCCTCGATCAGGTATGTGCGGGGCGCGAACACGCGCAGACGACGACAGAGCCACACCGCCGCGCCGATGGCACCAATCCGGCGAGGACGTTTTCGTCCGACAGCAAAATGACATTCGGAAAAAGACCGATAAAAATGGCTAGAATACAGTAATTCCCGCTTAAGGTGCTGGCTTCTGCACGCCGGCTGAAACGGTTCATCGGCGCCTTGGCACCGCGATTGCAAAGAGATAAGAGCGTCGCCTGCGAGCGAGGCTCGCGGGAAAGCCCTACAACGCAACTTTCGGAAAAAAGGACCAAAGCCATGATCGCTCTCACAAAGGAATTCGCCATGAGCCAACGATTCGGCAGCCGGCAACGTTTCGCCCTCGACCTCTGCGGGCCGTACGCCTGCGATGAAATCCAAGAAACCAGCGTGCCCTGCTACCTGGAACTGGGCCGTACGCGAGTCGCGGTCAATCTCCCCGCCGAGTTGGTCGAACGGTGTCGGGCAGTCAAGCCGAGCTTCGTGCTTCGGCTGCCCGGTGACCGGACCGTTCCCGTCGAAACGGCGCGATTGTTGACCGAAGAGGAGCGGCAGACGGCCAACGGTTGGTCCGCCGAGATGGCCGATTTCGATCGGTTCTAGGGATGGCGCAGGGGGGACGGTGTTGGATTAGTTCCGCTCCACGGGGCTCGTCCCCATGGCCGGTACGATTGACCGGCTAACACGTCGCCGCGGCAAAAAACTCTTCTCCGCCGGGCATGCCCCGGTGGGAAGCACGATTCATTCGGCTCGGCGCAAGTATCCGACCAATCATGCGCTCGACCGGGACAAGCCCGGATCGGGGCGAGACGTCGCGCGGGAATCGTCCTTTAGCCTGTCAATCACCGTCCGCCGGGGGCAAGCCCCGGACGTGGCGAATAAAAGAACTCAGAACTTAGTGGTGGGCATTGCCCTCCCTACACCCTACACCCTACACCCTACACCCTACACCCTACGCCCTACTCCCTACCCCCTAGCCCCTGCCAACGACGATCTTTTTAACTGGAGGTAATGATGCCCGTGATATTCGATCAACAAACGGACTGCGCCGTGTCCGGTACACCCATCGACATCCTGTTGGTGGAAGACAACCCAGACGACGCCGCGCTGACGATTGACACACTCAAGAGCGGCCGTATTCGCAACCAGGTCACGCACGTCGAAGACGGAGCGGAGGCGATGCTGTACTTGCGTCGCCAGCAGCCGTATGCCGGAGCGCCGCGGCCCGATTTGATTCTGCTCGATCTGCAGCTCCCCAAAAAAAACGGCCGCGAGGTGCTGATGGAAGTCAAGGAAGACCACGACCTCAAGCGAATACCCGTGGTCATCATGACCACCTCGGCCGCCGAGCAAGACATCTTCGAATCGTACAACCTGCATGCCAACTGCTATCTGACCAAGCCGGTGGAACTCGACGAGTTTATCGGCGTCGTCCGCAAGATCGAAGACTTCTGGCTGGCCGTGGTCAAGCTGCCGGCAGCGTGAACCAAAACGTGCTGCCGGCGCCGGGCTGCGATTCGACCCAGATGGCGCCGCGGTGGTGCTCGACGATCTTACGGCAGTGGGCGAGGCCGAATCCAGTGCCTGGTATCTTGCGGCTCAGCCGCTCACCGGTATTAAAAATCCTCTCCAGGTATTGAGCCTCGATGCCGATGCCATTGTCTGTCACCCAGAACAGCCAGTGATCGTCGTCGCGGCGAGCCCCCACCTCGATTGCTGGCGCCTGCAGGGCCCGGAATTTGATCGCGTTTTCCAGCAGGTTTTGAAATAGTAGTACCATCTCCTGCTTGCCTCCTTGCACGGTGGGCAGCGGCCCTGCCGTGACGATCGTATGGCTCTCTTCCAGCGCCGCGCGGAGATTTCCGCAAGCCTCAGCCAAAACCGCCGCGCAGTCGATGGCAGTGAACGTTACCTCGCGGCCAATGCGCGCGTAAGTGTGCAGGTCGTCAATCAATTGCTCCATTTGTCGCATGCCCGCAATCGACTTCGTGATATACTCGCGAGCATGTCCGTCCAGGGCCACCGTATCTTGACGTTCCAAGAGCCGCATCTGACGCGTCACCGTACGCAGCGGCTCACGCAGGTCATGCGAGGCCACGTCCGTGAAGTTCTTGAGCGCCTCGTTCGAGCGGGCCAGCTCGTGGCTGCGGGCCTCGGCGTCGGCCACGGCTTCGGCCACGCGGCGGGCCAGCGTTTCGTTGAGCTGGGCCAGCGCCTCTTCGGCCTGCTTGCTGCCCGTGATGTCGAAAGCCACCCCTTGTAAAAACAGCGGCCGACCGTCGCGGTCGCGCACCATTTTGGCATGGCCGTGTACCCACACCACGCGGCCGTCGCGAGCAATGAACCGATAGATCGAATCGAACGGCTCACCTGTCGCACAGGTGCGCGCAAACTCGACGTGCCAGCGGTCGCGGTCAGCGGGATGAAGCTGCCGAAACCAAAGCACGGGATCTTCCAGCCACTCGCGTTGCGTGAAGCCGAGCAAGCTCTCGATCTGCGGGCTGACGTACAATTCGCCGGCACGACGGGCACGCTCCTCCAGCGAAGCCATGAACGTGACGGCGGGAATTTCCTCCACCAGCGTGCGGTAACGGGCTTCGGCGTGGCGGAGCTGCAACTCGGCCTGCCGCCGCTGGCTGATGTCGCGCACCGTGGCCGTGACGAACAGCCCGCCGTTAGTGCGCAAGGGGCAAAGGCTGATTTCCACCGGAAACTCGCGGCCGCTGCGGTGCCGGCCCCACAGGTCAAGCCGCTCGCCCATCGGCCGCAGCTTCGGGTCGTTGAAGTAATGCTCCCGCTGGCCAACGTGCGCCATCCGAAATCGCTCGGGCAGCAGCATCTCGATCGGCCGCCCTAGTAGTTCTCCACGCGGGTAGCCGAACAAGCTTTCCGTTTGCCCGTTGACAAGCACGATCAAGCCGCTCGGCTCGATGGCGATAACGGCGTCGGGCACCGACTCCAGGACGGCCCGCATCGCGACTTCATCCCAATCTCGCGCGGGCGGCGGTTGCCAGATCGCCGGCATGGCCATAGCGTCGAGCGATGGAAATGAACGTGCCCGATCGGGCAACGAAGGTTGCACCAACGGCGGCGGCGAGCGCAGATCGGCGCCCGCCATGCCGCGCAACAGGTCTTCGGCCTGCTCGAAGGTAAGTCCCTCTCGGACTTCCTCCATTGAAATCGTTGCACGCGCCATGGCAACTCCGTGGGCAGAACCTAAACTGGCAAACCCGCCACACTCGTTCACTTATAGCACGATGCACTCGACTCCACCAGCGCTTTGAGCTGGTCGCGCGTTACCGGTTTCGTCAGGTAGTGGTCGAAGCCCGATTCCCGCGCGCGTTGTCGGTCGTCTTCGCTCCCATAGCCCGAAACCGCGATCAGGCGGACTCCGTTCAAAAGCGGCTCCGAACGAATGGCCTGCGCGAATTCGAATCCGGTCATGCCAGGCAGGCCGATGTCACACAAGACCACTTGAGGCTTGATTTCACGAACGAGCGCGAAGGCTTGCCC
Source organism: Pirellulales bacterium (assembly GCA_035694685.1). GTDB lineage: Bacteria > Planctomycetota > Planctomycetia > Pirellulales > JAICIG01 > DASSFG01. The sequence continues at coordinate 4,196 of DASSFG010000540.1, read as the reverse complement.
TCCGTCGGTGGCCGCGAAGACTTCGTGGCCATCTAACTCGAGCATCTTCCTGATGGCAAACAATGCGTCGTCGTAATCGTCGATGACGAGTACACGCCGCCGGCCGTTTAACTCAGTTACGGCACGCGGCGGAACTGGCTCCGACTTCGGCGGCGCGCAAAGCGGCAATTCGACCGTAAACTCCGCGCCTTGGCCAATGCCAGGACTGCTGGCGGTCACGCGCCCGCCGTGCAGTTCGATCAGGCCACGGACCAGGGCGAGGCCGAGCCCCAATCCGCCCTCACTGCGGTCCAAGCGTTGCGTGGCCTGGACGAACGGCTCAAAAATGTCTCTCAGCGTCGCGGAATCGATACCAATGCCCGTATCGTGTACCTGAATGGTTGCCGAGCCTCGTACCGGATCGTCGCCCAGGCGAACGGCGATCTCGCCCGGACCCCCCAGGAACTTGGCTGCATTGGTCAGCAAGTTGCTGACCACCTGCGACAGGCGGGTCGGATCGACCTCGCAGTAAACCGGGTGCGACGGCACTTCTACCCGCAGCACGCCCTCGCGCAACTCGATACCGCGGCGATGGTCTTCGGCGGTCTGCCGCACGACTTCGACGATGTTCAAAGGCGCCTTTCTCAGGACGATCTTGCCGTGGTTGATGCGCGTAACGTCGAGCAAGTCGTCGATAATGAGGCTCATGTGCTTGGCCTGGCGGCGGATGATGGCGAGCATTCCCGCGGTTTCCGAGGTCGACAATTGTCCGAGGTTGAGCACTTCAACGCTATTGAGGATTCCCGCCAGGGGATTGCGCAATTCGTGGCCGAGCATGGCGAGAAACTCGCCTTTGCGGCGATCAGCCAAGGCCAACTCATGATTGCTGCGGGACAGTTCCTCAGTGCGCCGCGAGACGATCGCTTCCAGCTCCTCGTGTGAGCGCCGCAATGCCTGCTCGGCGTCCTTGCGGTCGGTGATATCGAAGGCCACCCCTTGCAGGAACATCGGCCGCCCTTGCCGATCGCGTACGACCTGGGCCTCGCCTTGTACCCAGACCACGCGTCCGTCGCGCGCCACAAAGCGATACTCCGAACGAAACGGCGCCGCCAGCAAGCAGGTCTGGGCGAATTCGGCGTGCCAGCGATCTCGATCGTCGGGGTGCAGGCGCGTGTACCAAAGCACGGGATCTTCAAGCCACTCCTGCTGGGAGAAACCCAAGAGCTTTTCGATCTGCGGACTGACGTAGATTTCATTGCGTCCTTCGTCGAGTGCGGCCAGAAACGTCACGGCCGGAATGCCTTCCACCAGATGGCGATAGCGGGCCTCCATCCGTTGAAACGCGCGCTCGTTCAAACGACGCTTATGGCTTCGGCGGCGCGCGAAACGCCTGGGTTGTTTGAACCGCTTCGTTGTGGCCGGCCCCGCCTCCGCCTTTGCCAACGCATCCGACAGCTCCGACAGTTCCGACAGTTCCGGACGCTGGCCCAAGGCCAAATCGGCCATCTGCTGTAAGATCGCTTCAGCTTGTTGGTAGGTCAAAGGAACGTCAGTCATCAATAATCGGGTGGCAGACGATCGGCGCGCGGTACAAGCAAGCCGCCGGATGTAGTTCACCGGGTGAGCATCGAGGGGCCGCGGTGCGACCGTTCGATGCCGCGGTTTGTCCCAAACGTTGGGCGAAGGAGAGGCTATGGAGATCCACAGCCGAGACAGCGCTATTGTAGCGAAATGACCGTCATTGGACAAACATTACCTAATGCGAAGAATGCGGCAGGTTTCTTCGTAGGTCGTTTCCAAATCGAGCGAGATGGCCCAAGTAGGTGTGAGCCAGAGCGGCAAGATCGGTAGGGCTTGCCCGATCGCCAGGGGATGATACCACTCGTCGATCAGGCCGCAGTGAGCTTCTTCGCGCATGCGGACGGTCGCTGCATAGATGGGCGGTGGTCGGTCCCCCAAGGCCGCATCGTCGCTTTCGATAAAGTTCAACAACTCCGAGTAAAGATTGAAATCGCTGGTGGTCACGACGTCGACGATCGAGACGCAGACGTCGTGTTCGAGCAAGGCAGCGACCTTCATCAGAAAAGCTCCGCGCCTTTCGGGCCGGTCCTTGTTCGAGGGACTGACGATCTCGATCGCGGCCACTAAGCGCCGCTTCCTCCGGCCGTCATAAATACGGACCTCATACAGATCCTGCTTCGGAAGCCGCGCCTCGGCCGTCCGCGTCGGCTTCGGCGGCGCGTAAGCTGCCGCCACGCCGCCGCGGCCCGGATCGCTCGCCTGCGGCGCGACGTCGCCGTAAGTGCCGACGTCGATCTCATAAAGCGTTCCGAGATGGACGCCGGGAGCGGCATAGTAAGGCTCCGGAAGCACTTCGACCAGGGCCCGGACGATGGTCGCCGGCCACAGTCCGTGCAACTCGTCCCACGAATGAACGTCATCCAAAGGTGAACGAAAGTGATCGCGTAACGGCATGAGTACAACTCACCAACTTCGCATAAGCTGCCCCGCCACCTGGAGCGCCAACTGCATTTTAGCCTCGGCCGGGCAACTGTCGCTACTCGCTGGCGACACCGACGGAATTGAAATTGTTAGCGGCTGGGCGCACCGAACATGGGCGAATGCCGCACTTCGATTTTGCGTCCCGGACCCAAGTACATGTGTACGCCACAGGGAAGACAAGGGTCAAAGCTCCGCACCGTCCGCATGATGTCGATCCCTTTGAAATCGTCAGGCCCGTTCTCCTCGAACAGCGGCGTGTTCTGGATCGCGTCTTCGTACGGACCGGGCGTGCCCGAAGAATCGCGCGGGCTGGAGTTCCAGCAAGTCGGCGGGTAGGGATGGTAATTGGCGATCTTGCCGTTGCGGATCACCACGTGGTGCGACAACACGCCGCGGACTGCCTCGTGAAATCCACAGCCGATCGCCTCGTCAGGCACCGTAAATTCACTCCAGGCCCGCGTCCGCCCGGCATGCACCTCTTGCAAGCCCCGCTCGATGAAATACAGCGCCGCGGCCGCCGCGTAGGCCTGAAAATAGGTCCGGGCACGGTCGCGCTCCAGGGTGTTGCTCCAGCGCGGAATCCGCCATTCGAATTCCGCCTCGGGATGATTCATCGACTTCGGCAGGACGATCTTGACGCTCTTGCCTGTCGCCTTGACGTAGCCGAGATCGACCGAACCGGCCAGCGCCGTCACCCAGAAGCGGGCCAAGGGACCTCCGCCCGTGTCGAGCGGCAGCAGCTCACCGGCGGTGCGATCGAACCACCGCGGCGCCATCACCCAGGTGTACTTGTCAGCGAATTCGCGCTTCTGCGGTCTGGGAATGGTCGTCTGGTTCCAGGGATGCCGCCGATCGACGGCGTTCCCTAGCGGATCGGCTTTGACGAACATCTCGCCATCCTGCCAGTCGTCGTAAAACGACCGTCCCAGCAAAATGCGCATGCCGAGGTTGATTTCGATGAGGTCGGTGGTCAGCAGCTTGCCGTCGACGACGATGCCGGGTGTGACGTACATCGCGCGGCCCCACTGCGGCATATTGGCGTAGGTATAATCGCAGACCTCGGGATCGTTGAACGAGCCCCAGCACCCCAAGAGCACGCGCCGCCGTCCGACCTCTTCATAGCCCGGCAGCGCCTCGTAAAAGAAATCGAACAAGTCGTCGTGCAGCGGGATGGAGCGCTTCATGAAGTCGACGTACCGCATAAGTCGCACCAGATATTCGTTGAAGAGCTGCACGCTGGGCACCGTGCCGACACCGCCCGGATAGAGCGTCGAGGGATGGGCGTGCCGGCCTTCCATCAGGCAGAACATTTCGCGTGTCAGCCGGCTCATTTCCAGCGCTTCGAGGTAGAAAGCGCCCTGAAACGGATTGAGCGCCCGCATGATGTCGGCGATGCTGCGAAAGCCGTGCAGCGACGCATGGGGGGCGGCCGTTTGCTCGGCCTTGACCAGCACGCTGGGGTTCGTCTCGCGCACCATTCGCTCGCAGAAATCGACGCCCACGAGGTTGTCTTGGAAGAGGTTGTGGTCGAACATGTACTCGGCCGCCTCGCCAAGGTTGACGATCCACTCGGCGAGAGCCGGCGGCCTGACGCCAAAGGCCATGTTCTGGGCGTAACAGGCGCAGGTGGCATGGTTGTCGCCGCAAATGCCGCAGATGCGGCTGGTGATGGTATGGGCGTCGCGCGGATCTTTGCCCCGCATGAACACCGAGTA
>DASSFG010000539.1:0-4822 GCA_035694685.1 Pirellulales bacterium | reverse complement strand
CGCCAGGGAGCCCACCGGCACCATCACGCCGTTGTCGCTGCGGACCTTCAATCGTGGCAGGTCGTCGATGGTCGTGCGGAATTTTGGGTCCGACTGCACGATCACCTGCCAGGTGCGTCCGAACTTGTTGAAGTCGTTCACGTACAGCGAGCCTTGGTAGATGCGCAGGGTGTCGGCGAAATCGGCCAGCGAGACGTGCCGCATCATGCACTGCCGCGGATCGGGCTTGATGTAAATCTGCGGCACGTTGGCGCGGAACGACGTCATCAAGCGTTCGATGCCCGGAGTGGTGGCGGCGGCCTTGATCAAATTGTCTGTTTCACGCTGCAAGGCCAGCGGCCCAGCGTCTCCCCGGTCTTCCACCATCAGCATAAACCCGCCTGCCCGGCCGACGCCGCGGATGGGCGGCGGGGGAAAGATCATGATGTTCGCCCCCTTGATCTTGGAAAACTCGCTCTGCAAGTGAGCCATGATCGCCATGCTCGACATGTCGGGCGCCCGCCGCTTGTGGTAATCTTGCAGGTTCACGAACATCGAGCCGAAGTTCGAGCCGTTGGCTTGCAAAACGAACGATTGTCCGGCAATGCCCGAGCAGTGCTTCACGCCCGGATGCGCGGTGCCGATCTCCACCATCTTCGTGATGATCTCTTGCGTGCGCTCCAACGAGGCGGCATCGGGCAACTGTACGTTGACCATCAAGTAGCCCATATCTTGAGTCGGGATGAACCCCTTGGGCGTTTCTACAAATCGCCACCAGGTAACGCCAAGCAAACCGGCGTAGAGCAGCAGCACCACCGCGCTCGTCCGCAGTACGCCGCCGGCCAGCCGCACGTAGCCGCTCGTCGCCAGGCGAAAACCTCGATCGAAGCTGCGAAAGCAAACGGCCAATAAGCGGTTGAGCCCCGGACCCACCAGCCCGAACAGCAAAGCGCCTGCGATAACCGCGGCGGCCGGCGCCAGCCAGGGCGAAAACGAACCGGCGCGTTCAGCAAGCTGGCCGCCAAAGCGGGCCAGCAATTGCTCCGCCGGCTCCGTGGCGAACATCCAGCCGGCGACCGCGCCGATCACCGGAAACGCCAACCAGGGCAACGGCAGAGCATTGGCCTTGTCGCGCGGACGAAGCAGCACGGCCGTCAACGCCGGGCTCAACGTCAGAGAGTTGAAGGCCGAGATGATCGTCGATACGGCGATCGTCATGGCAAACTGCCGGAAGAACTGGCCGGTAATACCGCTAATGAAAGCGCAAGGCACGAATACGGCGCTCAGCACCAGCCCCACCGCGATCACCGGCCCCGACACCTGCTGCATTGCCTTAATCGTCGCCTCGCGGGGCGAAAGACCTTCGTCGATGTGGTGCTCGACGGCCTCCACCACGACGATGGCATCGTCGACGACGATGCCGATGGCCAGCACCAAACCGAATAGCGTCAGGTTGTTCAGGCTGAAGCCCATCGCGGCCATGACCGCGAACGTGCCGACGATGGCCACCGGTACCGCCACCAGCGGAATGATGGCAGAGCGCCAGTTCTGCAAGAACAACAGCACCACGATGGCCACCAGCGCGATCGCGTCGCGCAGCGTATTGAACACCTCGCGGATTGATTCGCGCGTGTAGGGCACCGTGGTAAAGCCGACGTCGAAAGCCAACCCCTCGGGAAAGCTCTCGCTTAGCTCACGCATCTTGTCCATGATGCGGTCGTGAGTTTCCAACGCGTTGGCGTCGGGCATCTGAAAGATCGCCAGAAACACCGTCGGCTGGTTGTCCATGCTGACGTTCACGTCGAGGTTTTTGGCGCCCAGTTCGACGCGGGCCACGTCCTTCAGCCGAGTCATGCGGCCTTCGGGCGTTGCCTTGAGAATAATGTTCTCGAACTGCTCGACCGTGTCGAGCCGTCCCAGCGTATTGAGGCTGACCTGAATCACCTGATCGCCGGGCGCCGGCTGCTGGCCGATGGCGCCGAGGGCCACCGGCATGTTTTGCTCGCGGATGGCGTTGGCCACGTCGGCCGCGGTCAGACCTCGCGCGGCCAGCTCTTCGGGGTTGACCCACACGCGCATGCTGTAATCGCGCTGGCCAAACACGAACACGTCGCCCACCCCGTCCATGCGGGCCAGCTCGTCTTTGATCTGCAAGATCGCATAGTTGCTCACGTAGAGCTGGTCGTATCGCCGGCCGGGAGAATAGAGCGCAATGCCCATCAAGATGTCGGGCGATTGCTTGCGGACGCTCACGCCGGTTTGCTTGATGACATCGGGCAGCATCGGCACCGCCAACGCCACGCGGTTTTGCACCAGCACCTGCGCCATATTGACGTCGATCGACTGGTGAAACGTCACCGTGAGGTTGTATTGCCCGTCGTTCGTCGAGGTCGACGACATGAACATCATGCCTTCGACGCCGTTGACGAACTGCTCGATGGGCGCCGCAACTGCTTCGGCCACGTCCTTGGCGCTCGCCCCGGGATAGGTGCAGGTTACGCGGACGGTGGGCGGCGAAACTTGCGGAAACTGCGCCACCGGCAACGTCCAGACCGCCACAAAGCCGGCCAGCGTAATCACGATGGACAGCACCGCGGCGAAAATCGGTCGATCGATGAAAAAACGGGAGATCACGTGACGCTGGTTCTTGGTGCGACGCCTGCTCGGTTGGAATGACGAATGACGGAATGACGAATGACGAAAGAATGACGAAGTCCGAATGACGAATGGAGAGCCGCTTCATCGGGCTTCGTCATTCGTCATTCTTTCGTCATTCGGGCTTCGTCATTCGTCATTTGTTCGGACTTCGTCGTTCATCTTTGCTTCCTGGCTGGTAGTGCTCTCAACTAGTTTCGGTTCAACTTTCATGCCGGGCAGCACGCGCTGCACGCCGGTGACGACAACTTGTTCGCCGGGCGAAATCCCTTCCAAGATCACGCGCATGCCTTCATACAACTTGCCGACCGTCACACGGCGATAGGCGACTTCGTTGTTGCCATCGACGACGTACACAAATTTCTGCCCCTGGTCGGTGCCCACGGCCTGTTCGGGCACGAGCAATGCTTGAGACGGCTCGCCGATCGGCAGACGAACGCGAACGAAAAGCCCCGGCGTGAACAGGCGGTCTTCGTTGGAGAATACGCCGCGCACCCGCAATGTGCCCGTGTTGGGATCGAGCCGGTTGTCGCGGAAGTCGAGCTTTCCCTCGTGCGGATAGCCTTCTTCGTCGGCCAGGCCGATGAACACCGGCAGGTTTGCCTCTTCTCCCGGCACGGTACCCGTCCAGGGAACAAGGCGGCGCAAGCGGAGCATGGTCCGCTCGTCGAGATCGAAATAAACCCACATGGGATCCTGGGCCACGATGCGAGTGAGGCTCAGCGAGGTGTCGTCGGCCTTGACCAGGTTGCCCGGATCGATGTTGGGCCGGCTCATCCGGCCCGAGATCGGCGCTTTGATGGTGCAATAGGCGAGATTCACGTTGGCGATTTTTAATTGCGCCTTCGCGGTCTTCAGGTTCGCCTCGGCTTCAGCCAGGTCGCCACTCACCAGGTCGTATTGCTCCTTGGTCCAAGCGCGCGTGGCGTGAAGCTCCTCGGCCCGGGCAAAATCGAGCTTCAAACGTTTGAGCCGGGCCTCAGTCTGCGCGACGACACCTTCGGCACGCGCGACCTCGGCTTCGTAATAGGGCGGGTCGATTTCAAACAGCACGTCACCTTGCTTGACCTCGGCCCCGTGCTTGAAATTGACCGACTTCAAATAGCCCGTAACCCGCGCACGAATGTCAATGGTCTTCACCGCCTCGGTCTGTCCCGTGAAGTCTTCATGGTCGGTGATTTCTCGATAGACCGGAATCGCCACGTCCACCTCAAGGGCCTTCATCGGCGGCGGGGCCGGAGGCGCGTGGTTGCAACCAACGGCAACGGCCAGGACGAGGCCGAATGGCCAAACGCGCCATTTTGGATTTTGGATTTTGGATTTTGGATTTCTCGCTTGAAACCCGTTCACCGAGGTTGCTCGGGCCAATAGCGCGCAGTGCCACTTAGTCGAGGCCGCGGCGCGACATAGACCCCTACCCCAACAATCCAAAATCCAAAATCCAAAATCCAAAATCACCTTTGCCACTCCAGTAACTGCCAAATTCCTCAAAGCGTCTGCCGTCGCCGCCGCCCGGCCTCGCTCAAGATGCCGTTGAAGACAATGTCGAGAATGTCTTGCGTTTGCTCTTCAACCGATCTTTGCCGGCCGGAGAAATAGTTGGTAAACATGGTTCCGTAGAGCAGGTCGCCGAGCACGTCAAGGATGCGGTCGACTGGCATGTCACGGATTTGCCCCTCGGCGATGTATGCACGATAGAGCACCCTCAACCGCTCGCGGTTCGCTTCGCGATACTCGATGTAGGTCGGTTTCTTGCGGTCTTTAAACAGTGCCCGCTCGTGAATCAGCAGTTCGCACAGTTCCGGGTGCTCCGCAAAAAAAGACAGATACGACCGCACAACCTGCGCAATCCGCTCGGGCGGATCCTGAATGGTGGCGATGCTGGCATCGATATACTCACAAAGCTGCCGCATGCCGCGATCGGCCGCGGCCAAGAACAGCTCCCGTTTGCTAGGAAAATAGCGATAAAGGGTGCCCTTGCCGACCTGCAACTGATCGGCCAGCATTTGCGTATCGGTATCGGCGTAACCGTATTCAGCGAAAAGCTTTGTGGCCGCCGACAAAATCTCTTCCCGGCGCTTCGCCTCGCGAGGTTTAACCGCTTCGCGAAGTTGCGGGGCACTGGCAATTTGAGTCAAAAGACGGTTCCCTCTTCCAAAAACGGACTGACTGGTCAGTTCCGATGATT
>DASSFG010000538.1:0-8457 GCA_035694685.1 Pirellulales bacterium | reverse complement strand
AAGCGACCTCTACGGAAACGGACGCTCCGTCTGACGCTTCGCATGAAGAAAAAGAGGGGGGCGAGGCGCAGGAAGCGACGGCCGATCCGTATGCGGATGGCTCGACGACGAAATTGACTTTCAGCGAAACGGTCGATCACGATACGCTTGAGCGGCGGATCAACGACGCTCTGCAGAAAACAGGCCATGCCGATGACGTGCGGCTTTCGCTCGACAACCCGAGCTACGAGGCGGGCAGCAACCGCGGCTTCAAGGAATGGACGCTGAAGATCGACTTGCCGGCCGATCAGGTTAAGCCGGTGCTCGAGCGCGTGCAGCAACAGCTCGCCGAAGAGCCGTACTTTCCGTCGTCGAACAAGGTGGGAGCCAGCGTGGCGGGCAACACGCAGCTTCAGGCCACCTATGCCTTGCTCGCCAGCCTGGTGTTGATCGTGGTCTACGTCTGGATTCGCTTCCAGCAGGTGAGTTTCGGCTTCGCGGCGGTCTTGGCCCTGGTTCACGACGTGCTGGTGGCGCTGGGCGCGCTGGCGCTCAGTTTCTGGCTGGCACAGATGCCGTTCATGGAAAAGCTGCTCGTCGAGCCGTTCAAGATCAACCTGCCGATCATCGCCGCGTTTCTGACGATCATCGGCTACTCGATCAACGACACGATCGTGATTTTCGACCGCATTCGCGAGGTGCGCGGCAAGAGCTCCGACATGTCGCCCGAGCTGGTCAACTTGTGCATCAACCAGACGTTGAGCCGCACGTTGCTCACCTCGTTGACGGTGTTCATCGTGGTCTTGATCTTGTACGTCTTTGGCGGGCAGGGAATTCACGGCTTTGCCTTTACTCTGGTGATCGGCACAATCTCGGGCACCTATAGCACGGTCTACATCGCCACGCCCATACTGATCTGGATGAACCGTCGGAATGCTGCACCCACTCCGTCCAAGAACGCCGTCGCCGCCGTCGGCCGCGGAGGGGAAAGGGTCTAGGGGTCGGAGTACCTACGGTGCGTGGAGCGATAAACCAAGCTGCGGTTCGTGCTGACTTTGGTCCTGGACGTGAAGTCGTTTTCCCTAGAGCTTGGCTAAAGCCTTGACCTTTACGCCCGCGTGAAGACCGAGTCGCTGAACGTGCCGGTGCTGTCCGAAAAGGATTCCAGCTCGATTCCCAACGACCGCGCAATGCTGAGAAAGACGTTCGACATGCGCGTTTCGCCGCCTGTCCAAAACTGCCCGTGACGCAGGCCCATGTTCGCTCCTCCGGCGATGAGAGTCGGCAGGTTTTTCGGATAGTGCGTGGTGCTGGCGCCGCTGCCGTAGAGCACGATGCAATTGTCGAGCACAGGGCCATTTTGGTCTTTGTACTCTTCGAGCCGGCTGAAGAAATAGGCAAGCTGCTCGCTAAGAAACAGATCGTACTTGGCGAATTGAAGTTGCCCCTCTTTGTCTTCGGCGTGCGACAGGCTGTGGTGCGTGCGGCTCAGGCCAAGCTTGAGCGGGAAGGTGTCGCTGATGCCCATGCCGTCTTCGCGGTTGAGCATGAACGCGACGCTGCGTGTGATGTCGGCGTCGAAGGCCAGCGCAATCAGGTCGAACATGTTGCGGTAGTAACCGCGCGGCTCCCCTTCGTTCGACACATCGAGGTCGAGGTGCGAATAGTCTTGTGGCTTGATCGGCACGTCGATCCATTTTTCCGCCGCGGTCAGTCGCGATTCGACTTCATCGAGCGACGTGAGATACTGGTCCATTTTCTCGCGATCAGACTTGCCCAGCCGCTTGTCGAGCGACCGCGCCGCGTCGAGCACGGCGTCGACGAGGCGCACGCGCCGTTCGAGTTGCTCGCGGCGCGTGTCGAGCGATGCCTGGTCGCCGCGAAACAGCCGATCGAACACGCGGCGCGGGTTGTTTTCGGCCGGAATCGGCTTGCCATCAAGGCTGTAGGAAATGGTGCCGGTCCGCGAAAGAAAGCCCGTACCGGCATCGATCGAGAGCACCAGCGAAGGCTGACGGCAGAATTGTTTCGTGTGAAGCGCGACCACCTGGTCGATCGCCACCGTGTTGTACTTGCCCGGCTTGGGGTCGTGCAGCGGAGCTCCGGTGAGCCACATGTCGGAACAGACGTGCGGGTCGGCCTTGGCGCCGTTCGGATGGTGCAGCCCTCCCAAAAAGCTCAATTGATTGCGAAAGAGAGCGAGGGGCTCGGTCGATTTGCCGAATACGAACTGGCCATCCTGCGCGGCCCGTGGAAACCAGCTCCACTCGTCGATGCCATGCTCCTGCCTCGGCAGCGACATGCCATTGGCCGTATAGAGCGCACAGAAACGCCGCGGCGATGGTCCGCCAGCCTGTTCGCCCATTGCGTCCAGCACGGGTAATGCCAGTGATACACCGGCCAGGCCCTTCAATACGGAGCGACGATTCAGTTTAACGGGTTTGGTCATAGGTTTGCCATTTCACCCCGTACACGTACCCAACTATTTTTCCAGGAACAATTCGCTCGTCACCACGAACCGCACGAGGTCTAGCATGCGATACTCATTGGGCTTCAATTCTAATGCCTTGTCTTTGAGGAGCTCAAGTTCTTGATACGTCAGCGTGCGGCCCGTGGCGTAGGTAGCGAGGTGTTTAAGAAAGCTGAACGCCACCTGGTCGAGCCGCTGCTCGGCCAGGTACTGCTTCAGGGCCATGGCATCGGCAACTTCCGAGCCGTCCGGCAGCGTCGACTTCGCATCGACCGCCTGGCCCCGCTTGAACAACCCGCCGGCATCGAATTGTTCTAACGGCAAGCCCCAGGGATCGATGCCCGAGTGGCATTTAGCGCAGCCTTCCTGATTGCGATGCCGTTCGAGCTTTTGCCGCAACGTGAGCTGCTCGCCGTCGTCCTTCGGCAGCTTGGGTACGTTGGGCGGCGGGTCGTCAGGCGGCTCGGCAATGATCTTTCGCGCCAGCCAGGCACCGCGCTTGACGGGATTCGATTCGCGGCCGTCGGAAAGTCCGGCGAGAATGCCCGCCTGCGACAGCACGCCGCCCAGCTTGTCGTTTTCGTGCTTGATGGCCGTGAACTCGAAACCGGCCTCCGTGCGGTTGCCGAGGTCATAATAGTTGGCCACCACTTCGTCGGCCACGATGAAGTCCGATACGAGCAGATGTTTTAGCGGGAGGTTGTGGTGCATGAGATAGGCCAGAAACTCCACGGGCTCCTTACGCAAACGCGTCTTGGCATGGCGCGTCAGTTTGGGATATCGGCCGCGGTCAGTCTCGACCACGTCAAGCTTATCGAGATTCAGCCATTGCGAGACAAACTCGCCAACGAACTGGCCAAATCGCGCGTCGGCGATCATCCGCTCGGTTTCCGCAACGAGCGAGGTTGGCAATTGGCCCGCTGCGGCCAGCGACAACAGCCGCTCGTCGGGCGCGGTGTTCCAGAGAAAGAACGAGAGCTTCGACGCCAACTCATAAGCATCGAGGGGCTCGGCCGCCGGACTTTCGCTGCTCTCGATCAAGAACAAAAACTGCGGCGACGTGAGCACGACGAGCAACGCGTCTTTGACGCTTTGATCGAAGTCGCCGCCTCGCTCGAACGACCTGCGCCACACGTCCACCAGCGTCGTTTCTTCGTGTTCGGAGATGGGACGACGGAAGGCACGCGTGGCAAACGAATGCAGGATGTGGCGCGCGTAGGCCGCCGCCTCGGACTTGTGGGGCGAGTCGATGAAAATGTTGCGATGGCTGGCCGGCGGCCAGGAATTGTAAAACGGACCTTCGAACTCCACCGAGCGGATGAGTAGCCGCGGCATGTCGCGGCCGTCAGTAAATTCGCTGCGCACGCCGATCTCGCGGATGCCGGCCAGATAGTTGACGTTGTCCTTCTCTACCTCGGGGCTGGGAAAGTTGGCGATCGCGCCTTCGAAGAGGTAATCTCTCAGCTCCAGCGAATCGACGTTCTTCGGCTCGCCCACCGGATTCAGAGTGCTGCCACAGTCGCGGCGGAGGCCCAGGTACACGCCGACTCGCGGCACTCGCTGCTCGAAGACGGCAAAACGCCGCGCAAGCTCATCGCTTGCGTCGAGTGGCGTGAACACGACGCGCGCATCCGCCGGTTGGTCGCCATATCGTGCTTGAACCGTAAGCGGCCCCGCCGGCAACCGTACGGCCAGGAAAGCGGGCTGCGCGGGCGTGCCCGAAAACGATCGCTCTCCCAGGCAGAGCGAAAGCACCTGCGGTTTCGCTCCTTCGGCCGTCTTCGGGTAAACGTCAACCTGATAAACGCCGGCGTTCGTAATGTCGGCGGTGGGTTGCTGGACGAGATCGTCGAGGGCAATGGCGTCGGCCGACTCCTCGCGGGGTGGCGCGCCGGCATCGAGCAGCAAGCCATCGTCGTATTTCGCGGCCTTGACGGTGACGCGAAAGCGGCCTACGTCGGGCAGCTCGCGCAGCGAGATTTTGAAATTTGCCTTGGGACCGTAGGTGCTGTCGACGGCGAACAGTTCGGCACTCGGAATCGCGGGCCGCAGCAGTAGGCCTTCAGGCACCGCCTGATACGCTAGGCCCTTGGGATATCCCTCGGCGCCGCGCATGCAGGCAAACACCGCGTGATAGATGCTGTCGTATTCGCGCCAGCCGCGCACGGTATCGTTGCCTTGATAGCCCTCAATGAACCGATATTTCGTGCGCATCGTGAACGGCTGGAAAGCGAACGGCTTGTAGGGCCGCAGCTGCGTGACCATGAAGTCGCGGTTGTCGAGCAAATGGCTGAGGGCGCCAAGAATCAGCTTATCGGGGCAAGGCCCGGGATTAATGCAGGAGCCCAGGTCCATGCGAAAGTTCTGGATTTCGGGCAGCTTCGCTTCATCCACCAGGCACCGCTCCAGCGCCCGTTCGGCCACGTTGAAATAAGCCTCGATCACCAGCGGCGAGAGCAACATCGTCTGCCCGTGGTTCAAGAAACCGTCTTTCGAGATGGCGTCGGGCGGCAGCGCGTCGGTAAAGTCATCATCGATGGCCAGCAGATCGCGCAACGTGTTGCGATACTGTGCGACGGTCAGGCGGCGAACCGAGCCGTTTTTCGGCTGCTTGCGGCTGCGCGCCAGCTTGATCGCCTGATCGATCCATTCGATCAGTGACTGCCGCTCTACGGCAGTGGGCTGCGGTTCATCGTCGGGCGGCATGGCGTCATCGGCCACTTGCTCCCGAATGTCTTTCCATAAGAACGCTTGCCTGCCTTCAAACAAGCCGTCAAGTCGATCGACGCGTACGCCCGACTTCATCATCTCCGCGCTATGGCAGCGAACGCAGTATTTTGCCAACAGCGGCTGCACGTGGTCTTGGAACCGCGCTTGCATGGCCGCATCGTCGCCATCGTCTCGCGTTGATAGCTCTTGGCCGAGTGCAGCGCGGCCGAAGACCAGCAGCAGAGCGAATGCAATCACCAGGGCACTGGCGAGCCTTGGCGAATCTGCACTCGTTCGTTCAGGCTGGCATCGGCAACTTAGGGACATGCGGAAGGGATTGAGCTATCGGGCGGGACGGCAAGGCAGGAATTGTAGTTTAGCAAGCCTGCGAGCGGATTGCCAATTTGCCGCGGCACAAGGTAGTGGCTATGTTCAAGAACTGCCCTATAGCGAAGCGGCCTACGCGCCCAGTGCCTGGCAGAACGCTGCGATCCGATCGCGCATCGGCGGCATGGACGGAAGATGGTAGTCGGCCCCGACGGCCGCCACGCACAGACTGATGAAACGCGGGCCGGTCGAAGCGAGCGCCTGCGCCGCTTGGCTCTTCCACACCGCAAGATCGTCAAAGGCGAATACGCTGGCAATACCCGCGGCCCTGGCGATCGCAGCAAAATCAACATGAGGCGCGTTGGCGGCAGCCGCGGGGGTAGCTTGACCGCCGGTGACTTCGTAAATTCCGTTCTCCAATAGCACGAGTGTGAAGTTGCTCGCCCGACTGGCGGCGATGGTTACCAGGCAGCCGAGGTTCATCAACATGCAGCCATCGCCGTTGAAAGCGATCACTTCTCGATCAGGCTGGGCCAGCGCCAGCCCGAGGCCAAGCAGAGGCGCCTGACCCATTGCCGACGGCAAATAGTGAAAGTCGAGTGGATGTTGCGATAGCTTCGGCCATTCGCGGGCCGAGCCCATCGTGGTCACCACAATTTGATCGCGACGCAAAGCCGCCACGACTTCCAATGCCGGCACGAGCGGCATCCACTTTCGACTTTCCACTTTCCCCTTGTCACTTTTCACTTCACCCCTTCCCTTCGGCCCACAACGTAACGCCGGCCCGGTTGCCGCTACGGCACGACTGATAATGGTGGTCGAACTGCGGCAGTTGCTCGGGACCATTCACCAGCACGTGATCGATGCCCCACGCGGCAAGCACAGGTTCCGTGAATTTGCGGGCAGTATCGCGCGATTCGGCGAGCAAGTAGCTGCGATAACCGACGATAGCATACAGCGGCAGCTCCATGTCGAAGAGCGTGTTGCGCAGCGAGTCGCCCGATTCGAAGAAGCCCGTGTTTTGCATGACGACCACGGGACGCGCTCCGCCCAAATACAATCCCGCAGCCAATGCCCAAGCCTCTCCCTCGCGGCAGACGCGCACCAATCTCAACTTGCTTGACGCCGCCAGCGGGCCTTCCCACGTCCCCAACGACGAATCGGGCAGCCACACCACGTGAGTCACGCCGAGCATTTCGAGTGTCGTTACGACTTCAGCAGCAGAGTTCGCGGTCAAATCGGGACGAGGGGTTAGCGGTTAGGGGCGCGGCATTCAGGTCGTAAGGTGGGACCAGTGAGATTGCGCTTCGCCGGCCCACCAGCACCATTAGACCGCGCCGCGATGCCGAAGCAAGAAGGAGGCGACAGGCTGCGTCCTAAAAGTGAGTCGACGATATGTAGGGTGGAACGAGCGAAGCGAGTCCCACCTGTTCGACCGGCTCTTTGGCGGGACTCCGGGTACCCTCTGGGTGGCTCGTCCCACCCTACGGATCTTGCCCCCACTTCCGGCCAACTCACTGTTAGGACACTACCAGGCGGCAGCCGTCCATCCCTACCCCTACTTGACCGGCCGCAACGTCGTGACCCACAACAGCGGCTTGCCGGCGTCATCGAGACGCCATTCGCCCTTTAAGCCCGACTGGTGCAGCAAGCGGTCGACGATCTTGCTGTACCACGTCTTGCTCGACGGAAACTTCGCCTGCAGCTTTGCCAGCTCGATGCCTTGCCGCGCCAAGGCGTAGTGATCGTAAAGCACCACGACCTTCAGCCGACCGGCGATTGCCTCCATTGCTTCCGTGAGCGGTATGTCGTCGATTTCGGCGTTCAATGTTTCGAACAAGGCCGGCACGATGTCTTTGGGCTTGCGGTCTTCCAGGGGCCAGCCCACGGGCCAGGTCGTCTGCTTGCCGTCCGGCTTGACGAGCGCATATTGCAGCTTCTTGCCTTCGCCGAACTGCGGCACGAGGCCAAGCCCCTCCGACCGCAACGCGTATGCCATTGCCGTACCAGAGGAAAGGCCTTGCAGCTCTTCGCCGATCGGTTCGGCGCCAGCCAGTCGCGCCTGGGTGGCACGGCCAAGGGCCAGGCTGTAGTTGAGCGTCGGCGTGAGCTTTTCGAGCAGCTCGCCGGGCGTCATGTCCTTGGTGCTGAATTCGAGGGGCCGTGCAAGATCGGCGTTGACGGCGGCGAATTGCCTGGCCGACAGACCGAATGGCGACTTTTCGCCGCCGCCCGTCAACGAGGCCGGTCCTTCCGCCCGAAGTTTGCCCAGCCACTTCGAAAGCCCTCCGCGGTCGCGCGACGAAAACTGTCCGCCGGGCAGGTTTAATTGTCCCGTCGAAGTGAGCATGCCGACCACGCGATACACCGGGGCGGCATTCGTTCCCGCCACCTTCACCTCCGCTTTGTCCTCCGCACCCGCCTTTCGAATGCGCAGGCCATCAACCCCCAATTCCGATAAGAGCTGATACCACTGCTGCTGCGATAGCGCGGGGAAGGTAGCGGGCATGGCCAGTTCCATCTCGACGCGGGCCTCGGCCGACCATGCGATCGCCGGAACGGCAACCATGGTCGAGAGACCAATGACAGTGGCAAGCTGACGCATGTTCCGGCTCCTGGTCGGGAGAATAATGTCTTTGTCATTATACCCCGCGAATGTCGAGTTTACGGACATTCCGGACCATATCGCCCGCGATACTGGGCCGCCGGGTACTTGCGGGCGTTCTTGACCATCTTGTCGCGCAGGGCAGTCGTCAGGTCGAGCCCCATTTCATTCGCCAAGGCCAGCGTATAACAGAGGACGTCGGAAATCTCTTCGCCGACAGCGGCCAGTTTTTCGCGGTCCGCGGCGATCTCGCGCGATTCGTCGGGCGTAATCCACTGAAAGTGCTCCATCAGCTCGGCTGCCTCGATGGCTAACGACATCGACAGGTTCTTGGGCGAATGAAACTGCCGCCAGTCCCGCTCGTCGA
>DASSFG010000537.1:0-5490 GCA_035694685.1 Pirellulales bacterium | reverse complement strand
CGGGGCCGGAGATCTTCGTCTTGCTCCCGTTCAAGAAAGCGCAAGGAGTCATCAAGGGCGGCCTGCAACCGGCGGTGGGTCAGCAGTGCGGCGATGTAGGGATCAGCCCAGGGCAAAACGTCTTTGGGACCGACGGAGAGGTCGGGCACTCCCGGGCTCGACTCAGGAACCTCGACCACGACACAGCGGGAAACTCGAGTGGGCATGGACGCTTCCTTTCGTAAAAGGCAACATCGCCAGGACGACGGCCGCGCCAAGAATCGCGCTGCCGCCTGACCAAAGTTGCGCAAGTTGCCATAATTCGTGCGTGCTTCGTTGGCCAGCAACCGAAGCAATTCCGGGGCCAATTTCGCTTGCCTCTCAATGAAGCTCGTGGAGCGATTGCTCCAACTTTCTATCAGCGTAACGACTTGCCGCCAGTCCCGCCAGGCCCCCCTCGGCGGCCATCGGGTGCTTTGCGCGAAGTGGCATTGAAATTCCTACATGCCCCAGCCACCGCCTATTTTTTCGAGCTTAGATTCTTCCGCGTGTCTACTTAGTTGAACTGATGGATTGTTGCCTGCCGGATTGGCAGCAATCGGCTAGCGGCAGGGCGGGCTTGAACAAACTCGGCCTAAATTCTCTTTCTTCGGCCTCGTTCGCATGCTATAAGACCAAGATAGAACCGCGTTTAGGTTGGGTCGCCCGATGAGGGACAAATCGGGTTGAGCCCTTGGTACTGAAATTGCGGCAGCGTTCGATGGCTGCCACTTTCTGCGCAAACGAGCGATTGGAACAGGATGGCACGGGGGCGCGAGAGTTTTCATGCATGCTTCGATCCTGATCACCGACGATGATCGCGGCTTCCGCGAAACGTTGCGCGGCGTTTTTGAGCCCGAGGGCTTTCATACGCTGCTCGCCGAGAATGGCCTGGAAGCACTCGACATCCTGAAAACGCGTGACGTGCATCTCTTGTTGCTCGACATGCACATGCCGCGGCTGACTGGATTGGAGACCCTGCGGATGGCGAAGCAGTTGAAATCACGGCTGCCGTGTATTCTCCTGTCGGCTCAGCCCGACGAGCAGCTCGTGCAGCAGGCGCTGCGCGCCGACGCGTTCTCGTTTCTCAGCAAACCGGTCAGTCGGCAAACCATCACCTCGACGGTGCGCATGGCACTGGCCAACACGTATGATTGGGCGGCCGAGGCCATCGCGCCGCCCGACGAGCGGTGTTTGAGAGAGCCTAAGTCGACGCCGCGCTTCGATCCACGCCGGTTCGGCTGAGAAGGTGCAACCTATGCTCGAACAGACTGCCGCCGATTTGCTGGCGATCTCTCGCCGACGTTTTTTCACTGGTTCTGCTGCGGGCTTGGGCGCGATCGCGCTGGCCTCGTTGCTCAACGAGGACACCCTCGGTGGCGAACCTGCTTTGGGTGGTCTGCCAGGTCTGCCGCACTTCCCTGCCAAAGCGAAGCGCGTGATTTACCTTTTCCAGTCGGGCGCTCCTTCACAGCTCGACCTGTTCGATTACAAACCCCGCCTGGCCGACCTGCGCGGCAGCGAGCTGCCTGACTCGGTGCGCATGGGCCAGCGGCTCACGGGCATGACCGCCACGCAAGCGAGCTTTCCGGTCGCGCCGAGCAAGTTCAAGTTCGCTCAGGCCGGCCAAAGCGGCGCTTGGATTAGCGAACTTTTGCCGCACACCGCGGAAATCGCCGGCCGGCTCTGCTTCGTGAGGTCGATGCACACCGAGGCCATCAACCATGATCCGGCGGTCACCTTCTTTCAGACCGGCGCTCAGCTTGCCGGGCGTCCCAGCATCGGTTCGTGGATCGTTTACGGACTGGGCAGCGAAAACCGCGACTTGCCCGGCTTTGTGGCAATGGTCTCGCAAGGCTCCGGCAATACGAACGACCAGCCGCTTTATGACCGTCTCTGGGGAAGCGGCTTCTTGCCGACCAAGTACCAGGGCACGAAGTTCCGTTCCCAGGGCGACCCGGTTCTGTTTCTTTCAAATCCGCCCGGCGTCGATGCGGCCACGCGGCGGCAAATGCTCGATGACCTGGCGCGGCTCAACCAGCAGCAGCTCGATGAACAGGGCGACCCGGAGATTGCTACGCGGATGGCCCAGTATGAGCTGGCATGGCGGATGCAATCTTCGGTGCCGGAGCTGACTGATGTTTCGGGCGAGCCCGCTCACGTGTTCGAGCTATACGGCCCCGACGCACGCAAGCCGGGCACGTATGCCGCCAACTGTTTGCTGGCCCGGCGGCTGGTCGAGCGCGGCGTGCGCTTCGTGCAACTCTTCCACCGCGGCTGGGACCAGCACACGAAGCTGCCGCAGCAGATCGTCGGCCAATGCCGCGACACCGACCAGGCGTCGGCCGCGCTCGTCTTGGATCTCGAACGGCGGGGTTTGCTCGAAGATACGCTCGTGGTGTGGGGCGGTGAGTTCGGCCGCACGGTCTATTGCCAGGGCCGTTTGACTGCCGACGACTACGGCCGCGACCACCATCCGCGTTCGTTCACCGTTTGGCTGGCGGGCGCCGGCATCAAGCCCGGCATGACCTACGGCACCACCGACGACTTCGGTTACAACGTGGTGGAAAATCCGGTACACGTTCACGACCTGCATGCGACGCTTCTCCACTGTTTAGGTGTCGATCACGAGCGGCTTACGTATAAATTCCAAGGCCGCTACCATCGTCTGACCGACGTGGCCGGGAAAGTCGTGCGCGAGATTCTGGCCTAAGGGGCGTCACGCAGCGCCGGGGCTGCGTTGCACCGCCGCGGCTACGCGAAGTGCATGTAGGCCCGTCCATAGTGGAACGGGCATTTGCCGTCGGGCGGCGACCGCGCTCAAAGCGTCGTCCAGCAAGCCAAGATACATTCGATTGAGATCGAACTCCGGCTCGTGCCAAAGGATTTCTTCTCTCCCGGTCTCGCGCCTGGCCAGTCTTAGCAGTTGTTGCTCGAACGAGAACGACAAGGTTGCCTCGCTGCCCACCATTTCGAAGCCCCGCCGGCGATCACGCTGGGACAGGCTGAGGCGGATTTCGGACTCGAAGCTTCCATAGTGCATTGTGAGCGTGGCCTCGTCGTCTACGTCGGCATCCAGCAGGCCGCTGCGCGATGAAACGCCCCGCGTTGTTGGCGGCGGCCCAAAGCACCAGTTGATGAAGTCGATCTCATGGTCGAGCGTCGGCAACACGCCGCCGCCGAGCTCCGCACGCGCCGCGTAGCTCTGACGGTAATCTTCCCAGGGATGCCACTCGGGCAAATAGCTTTCGAACCAGGCGCGAACACGCTCCATGCGTCCCAATTCGCCCCGGCAGACGTATTCGTGCGCCAGCAGGTATGCCGGATGATACCGCAGGCAATACGCCATGCCGGCGGGCACGCCAGAAAGCTCCGCGTCAGCGACGAACCGCTCGGCCTCGGCCAGCTCGCCAGCCAGCGGCTTTTCGACGAGCACCGCGACGCCCGATGCAAGATATTCTCGCGCCGTCGCTATGTGCAGCGAAGTCGGATTGCAGACGATTGCCAGATCGATGCCCGCGGCAATCGACTGCTGCACCGAGTGGACGACCAGCGCGTCGACAGGCGACGTGAACGCGGGGTTGGCTGCATGCTGCCGCCGCACGATGACGCGCCGCGCAACGCCAAGCCGGCCGAGGTTTTCGGCGTGCCGGCGGCCAGTCGAACCATAGCCGACGATGGCTACGCTTAAGTTACCGCGTTGCGGCATGGCATGCCGAGTAAGAATCAAAAGGCCGCTGCGCGGCAAAAGGAAAGCGGCGATAAATCGCCGCACTCCAAAGACGGCTATTGCGCCAGGAGTTTGCGTCGGGCAGGGACGTCGTGGACTACGTCCCAGGCGAGGCCCACCTTTTCCATCAGCAGAATGGTTATGTAGGTCATGTCGAACTCCCACCACTTGTGACCGTGACGGGCCATGCGCTGAAAAGCGTGATGGTTGTTGTGCCAACCCTCGCCGTAGGCCAACAGACCGACCCACCACAGGTTGCGGCTGTCGTCGGTCGTTTCATAGTTGCGGTATCCCCAGATGTGGCTCGCCGAGTTGACGAACCAGGTGACGTGCAGCACGCCCACCAGCCGCACGAACATTCCCCAGACGACGAACGAAATGCCAGTGTACATGTCCCAACCCAGCCAGCCGGCGGCGAGCAGCACCGCCCCCATTGCCATGTGCGAGGGAATGAACATTTTGTGCAACCAGAGGATGGCGCGATCGTCGGCCAAATCGGGAGCGTAGCGGCGCGTCATCTCGTCGTGGTATTTCTTGCCAAAGTTCGGCATGAACCAAAGCATGTGGCTCCAGAAACCGCCGTCGCGTGGTGAGTGCGGATCACCTTCCTGGTCGCTGAAGACGTGGTGCTTGCGGTGATTGGCCACCCAGGTCACGGCCGAACCTTCGCCCGATAAACCACCCAACACGGCCAATAAAAACCGGATCGGCCGATAGGTGGAAAAGCTGCCGTGCGTCAAATGCCGGTGATATCCCAGGCAGACGCCGATGCCGCCTGTCAACCAATGCAGCACGGCCATCAGCGCGACCGCCTTCCAGGTGAAATAAAACGGCGCGGCCAAAAGGCCGGCGTGTACTACGACGATCCAGATCACGATGGGCCAGTCGAGACCGTTCTGCCAGGGATCGGCCACTGCAGGCTGCGGCTGCTTGCCGCTTCGTTTGGCCGATTTGTTTTTTTGGCGACGCGCTCGGCGGCGCGCAGGCTTTTCCAGCAGGGCTACTTTCTCTTCGTCAGCAAACGTTCCGTTCGGCAGCGTCACGCGTTGTTCTCCGTTATGTTGTTCTTCGGTCGCAGCCAGGCGACGGTTGAATTCTAGGAAAAGCAATCGCCGCGAGTGTCACCGGGCAGTCGGCGGATTGTCAAAATCGTGTAAAAATGCGCGAATACCTGGATCGCGTCATAGGCCTCGACTATCAGCAATTGCTGCACCGGAATGCCGACGTTCAGGGACTGGCCTTCTTTCTGTCAGCCGTTCAAACGGGCCAGATCGGGCTCGACGACGTCGCGGTTGACATTTTGAGCTCGAATGAGTTTTTCGCCAGCACTGGCGGCTCCCAGTCAGATTGGGTTGACGCCCTCTATGCGCGCCTGCTCGGTCGCGCGCCCGATCCCAACGGAGCGAGCTTCTGGACAAACGAGCTCGGCAGCAACGCTCTCGACCAGCAACAGGTGGCACACATGTTCGTTTTCAGCAGCGAGCATTTCGCGAGCGAGACGGTGGCCTGGTACGAGGGCCTCTTGAATCGTGTGCCGACTTTAAGCGACGTCAGCCAGATTGTAGCGCTGCTCAACGCCGGAGCGAACGATGAAGCTGCGCTGGCGAGACTGCTACAAATGAGCGGCTAGGTTTTGTCGCTGCGCCCCAGGTCATATTAATAAATGCGCCAATGCTATGACGAGCAGCATCAAAAGAACCGTTGTCCATTGGATTCGCCAAGCCATGAGCATGGCGAGACCC
>DASSFG010000536.1:0-17357 GCA_035694685.1 Pirellulales bacterium | reverse complement strand
AGCATCCTGGCTTCGCTACTTGTCGTGGCCGTCACCGCCTCAGTGTTTTCATGGCTCAGCTTGCGGCCCGGTGCCGAAAGCCAGCGCTGGTTCGGCCGTTTGTCGCTTGCCTGCTGGCTCACGAGCGTGGTGCTGTTGTTTCTCGTGCTGGCGGAAGCACCGTTTTTCCACGGGTTTTTTGCCGCTCGCTCCGCGGCGGGAAGCCCGACTTACGGCAAAGGCGGCCTCATCTGGGCATCGCTTACCTTGGCGCTGTTGACCTTGCCGGTGGTCATCGTGGCCACGGAAGAAGCACTGGCGGCCGTGCCGCGGTCGATGCGCGAAGGCTCCTATGCCTGCGGCGCAGGCAAGTGGCAAACCATTCGCCGCATCGTGCTGCCTCGTGCCATGCCCGGCATCATGACCGGCATGATTCTGGCAATGGCGCGCGGCGCCGGCGAAGTGGCGCCGTTGATGTTGGTGGGTGCGGCCAAGTTGGCGCCCAAGTTGCCTCTGGACGGCGTTCCGCCTTACTTGCATCCGCAGCGCAGCTTCATGCACCTGGCGTTTCAGGTATTTGACCTCGGTTTTCAAAGCCCCAATAGCGAAGCCGCGAAGCCAATGGTCTTCACCACCACCTTGCTGCTGATCACGATCATTGCCCTTTTGAATCTCGCCGCCATCTGGCTCCGCACCCGCCTCAGCCGCCGCTTTATGACCACCCACTTTTAAGAGTAGAGATGAGAGATGAGGGATGAGGGATGAGAGATGAGGGATGAGGGATGAGAGATGAGGCATCAGAGATCATGACGCAAAGTTCAACGACGCTATCGCTCAACTTCATCCTTCATCCCTCATCTCTCATCCTTCATCCCTCATCGAACCACGTAGCGGGCCGCAAAGTCTATCTTCCGGAACACACTTATGAGCATGCCTAGTCCTTCCGCACCGTCTTTCCGACCGAACCGGCCGGGCACGACTGAGCTGCCCTCAGCCAGGCCGCGAAAGATCGGCATCACCGGCCGGTTGGAGGCGATTGCGCGCGGCGAGTCCATTCCCACCGAGACACATCCGGCCGTCCAGAACGAAGAGTCGGTGCTGGAGATCGACAATTTCCGCCTCTGGTATGGTCAGAAACAGGCGCTGTTTGACGTTACGATTGCCATTCCGCGCGGCAAAGTCACCGCGCTGATCGGTCCCTCCGGTTGCGGCAAGTCGACGTTGCTGCGATCGGTGAATCGGCTGAACGACCTGATCGACAACGTGCGCGTGACGGGCGACATGCGGCTCAACGGCGACACGATTTATCATACCCGCGTCGACGTCATCGAACTGCGTAAGCGAATGGGCATGGTCTTCCAAAAATCAAACCCCTTCCCGATGAGCATTTTTGAAAACGTCGTCTATCCGTTGCGCATCGACGGCGAGCGCGACCGCCGCATGCTGGAAGAGGTCTGCGAGCGCAGCCTGCGCGGGGCGGCCCTCTGGGACGAAGTGAAAGACCGCTTGCGCGAAAGCGGTTTAAGTCTTTCGGGCGGACAGCAGCAGCGTCTCTGCATCGCCCGGGCCATTGCCGCGGAGCCGGAGGTCTTATTGATGGACGAGCCCTGCTCCGCGCTCGATCCGATTGCCACGGGCAAGATCGAAGACCTGATCCGCGAGCTGCGCGGCTCCTACTCGATTTTGATCGTCACGCACAACATGCAGCAGGCCTCGCGCACCAGCGATTACACCGCCTTCATGTACCTGGGGCGGGTGTTGGAATACGGCCCCACGCAGGACATCTTCACCAAGCCGTATCTGAAAGACACCGAAGACTACGTCACCGGCCGCTTCGGCTAATTCAGCAAGCGCGCCAACCAAAGAATCTCAAGCATCTGCAATTTTCAATTTGCAATTTTCAATTTACAATGGACACCTTCGTTTCGCCCGGACGTTTCAAATCGTCAAGTCGCGCTGCGAATGCCAGAATACTCGCATGCCGGCTATGGGCTCACCATCGGCAGTCCGAGCTTGCGGCGGGTTTCAGCCCAGTAGGCGTCATCGGCTTCGACGCTCGCACCAGATTGAATCCCGGCCACCAGCGTCGCCTCAAGTTAGCATTCCGCCTTCTTGCGTCGCTCGGCGTCAATCAGCGCCAGCACGTAGTCGCCGGGCTGCGTAAACCCTGCGGCGGCGGCTTGCTCTAGCACAATAGGAATCACCAACAAGCATTGAAGACGAACGGCCGTGCTGATGACCTTCGCGCTTGCCTCGCCTTTGCCCGCCGTTTATCATGCGGCAAGATGAATCAGCCGGCGTTGATGCGTTGCGCCGGCTGCCTGCAATACCCTGCCTACCTCAACCTTCCTGGGTACACCATGCTGACGATTCTGGGCAAGCAAACGGGCGGTTTTTGCGATGGTTTCAGCCGGCGGAGTTTTTTGAAGATCGGCGGCATGGCGCTGGGCGGTCTGTCGCTGGCACGATTGCTCGAAGCCGAGACTCAGGCTGGCACGGGCCGCTCGCACAAGGCGATCATCAACATCTTTTTGCCCGGCGGCCCGCCCCACCTCGACATGTGGGACATCAAGACCGAGGCCCCCGCGGAAATTCGTGGCGAATTCGACGCCATCGCCACCAACGTTCCGGGCATCGAAATCAGTGAGATGTTTCCGCGCATCGCCGGGATGATGGACAAGTTCATTCCCATTCGCACGATCGTGGGCGCGTTCGGCGGCCATGACGGTTATCAGTGCATGACGGGCCGCGTGCCGAACAATCCGCCCGGCGGCGGCTGGCCCGCGATGGGCGCTTGGGTGTCGAAAATCCAAGGCCCGGCCGCGGCCGGCGTGCCACCGCACCTGTCGCTGATGTATAAGTGCGGCGCCAGCGGATGGGGCGATCCTCGCACCGGCGGCTTTCTAGGCGCCGCCCACTCGCCTTTCCGCCTGGTGGGCGACGGCGGCAACAAGATGGCCGACGACATGGTGCTCGGCGGCATCACGCTCGAACGCCTCCGCGACCGCACGCAGTTGCTGGGCGCCTTCGACCATTTCCGCCGCCAGGCCGACACCAGCGAAGTCATGGAAGGGCTCGATACCTATGGCCAGCAGGCGATGGGCATTCTCACCTCCAGCGGCCTGGCCGACGCGCTCGATCTGACCAAGGAAGACCCGCGCGTAGTGGAACGTTACGGCAAGAACGATCCGGCGTATCAGCGCGACGGCGCTCCACGGATGGTCGAAAACTTCTGCATCGCACGGCGCCTGGTCGAAGCCGGCGCTCGAGTGGTATCGATGAACTTCAGCCGCTGGGACTGGCACGGACCCGACGGCATGAATTATGTGCAAGGCCGCGTCGACATGCCGCTCTTGGACCAGGCGCTGTCGGCCCTGGTGACCGATCTCCACGAGCGCGGGCTCGACCGGGACGTATCGGTCGTTTGCTGGGGCGAGTTCGGCCGCACCCCGCGCATCAACAAGATGGCCAGCCGCGACCACTGGCCGCAGGTCTCCTGCGCGATTATGGCCGGCGGAGGCATGCGCACCGGCCAGCTCATCGGCCGCACCAACCGGCTGGGAGAATACGCCGCCTCGCGGCCCGTGACCTTCCAGGAAGTCTTTGCCACGCTCTATCACAACGTCGGCATCGACGTGAACACCGTCACCGCGCTCGACACCCACGGCCGGCCCCAATACCTCATCGACAACGGCACCCAGCCAATGTCCGAGGTCATTTAGCGACCGTCGAGGAAGCGGCGGCGGCGAAATCAGTTCTACTGATTCACGTTTTGGATAGCGGCGACCTCGCGGAGCGCGCGCAGATACTCGGCGATCTCCTCGTGCGTCTCCGTCGTTTGGGAGATCACGAGGGCGGCCGAATTGGTAAACGATTTGATGGCACCTGGCCCGCCTACGTCGTCCCATGTCGTCGGCGCGATATTGGTTTGGATGTCATCGATGAGCGACGCAAAACCGAGACCTGGACGGCCGGGCGGCGCGTTGGCCGGCCGCAACACCAGGTCGAAGACCGGATAGACTTTGATGGTGAGCATGCTTTCCGCGTCGGTTTTGCTCGTGATGAAAAGCACCTCGTTGCGGACCAAATAGGTCAGGTCCAGCTCTTCGAGCAGCAGTTTCAGCGCGGTCTTGTAGCTCACCCCTTTGACCGAGCAGGTGACCGGCGTGTCAGTGCCGACGCCCGCATCGGAGAGCGCCTTGTGGTCGATGTAGACCTGCACCTGTTTCGGCTTGGCAAGCGGGCGCAGGGCGTCAACGAGCGGGAGCTGATCAAACTGCACGTCGCATTTTTCCAGCAAGGATTCCTCGATGAGGGCTTTCGCGCCGCTCGGGCGAGGCTCGGCCTGGTAGGGCCAATTGGCGGTCGTGGCCGGCTGCAGCCGTGGCCGCCCCTGGCCAGGCTGGAAGGCGACCTTCCACGGACCCCAGGGGCCAGTAAAACCCAACGGCACACAGTCGGGCACCAACTCGACCA
Organism: Pirellulales bacterium; assembly: GCA_035694685.1. GTDB lineage: Bacteria > Planctomycetota > Planctomycetia > Pirellulales > JAICIG01 > DASSFG01. Next base: position 12,902 of record DASSFG010000536.1, on the reverse strand, counting down.
TCAATGTGGCCACGCGGCGCTGCACTTCCTCGGTGTTCCGCACCACAACCGCTTCGCCGACGGCACGGATCATTCCTTCGCCAGACGGTTGCCAACTTTCGGGCTCAATCATCTCCGGGACTAACCGGGCGATCGTCTCGGCCAACGATGCCAACTTCTCGTCTCTGGCTTTGGCGATCGCCGCTTTATCGGCGGCCTCCGCGGCGGGCGGCGCCTCCTTGGTCGGTTCTCTCTGTTTACCGGGCGCCGCGTCGTTGCTTGCGCCGCCTTCGCCGGACGGCTGAGGTTGGTCCTTCGTGTGGTCGCTGGTTTGCTTGCTGCGCGGCGGCCTTACATCTCCTACGGGCTGAACCGGGGGGCGCCATCCGCCTTTGCTCTGGCTCACCGTCCCGCGCATCAATCGGTAGGCGCGGACTTGGAGGCCCGTCTTCTTTTCGGGTGCCTCAGGCGGCGCCGGTGCAAGGGGCTTCGCCGCTGCGCGTTGCTCATCGCGCACGCGACGCAGGGCCGCGAGCAACCCGACGATTTCTTCGTGAACTTCGTCGGTCTGCGAGACTGCAATGGCCTGGGAATTCGGGTTGGCGGTGATCGATCCAGGCCCGCCGACCTCGTCCCAGGTCGTGGGTGGAACGGTGGATTGTATGACGTCGATCAGATTCGAAAAATCGCCCGCCTCGTCCCGCCAGCCGGTTGCACCGCCAAAGCCGCTACCCATTAAACCGCCGTGATTGATTACCTCGCCCTCGATAGGAGAATCGTGCCGATCGGCAGGCTTAGGCAACGCCGGACGAAAGGGACTGTCGAGCGTAACGAGGTCTTCGACCGGATAGACCTTGAAACTCAACTTTCCCTCCGCCTCAGTCTTGCTCGTGATTAAGAGGTAGCCGTCGCGCACGACGTAAGTCAAGTCGAGTTGCCCAATCAAAAGCTTGAGCGCGGACCGCAAGGTAATCTTCTGCAGGGTCTCTGTGATCGGTGTGTCCGTGCCGACCCCAGCGTCGGTGAGCGCTTTGGCATCAAGCACAATCTCGATCTCGTGCTTCTGCTTGAAGTAGCTGATTACCTCGCTGAACGGCCGCTCTCGGAAGTCGCAATCGGTGGACTGATCGAGCGCCGCCAGGATCTTGCTTTGGCTGGCGCTCGGCAGCGGCCGGGCGGTGATTTCTTGTTCGACCGCTGATGTTGCGGCCACCAACGAGATACAGATGCCCGCACTGAGTGCAACGCGCACGAAGAAACGCGACATGGCAATTCTCCTTATTTTCTGTTCGACCGGGCGCACGAAAGGCGCGAGAAATGGCCCGGCGGTTGCCTCAAACCGCCGAGCGACCGATGTGCCAGCAACGTACCACCGCCGCTACGGCTTTGCAAGCATTTTGCCGCGGTGTTGCTCGGGGTAGGATAGAACTGGCCTGCGCAAAATGAGCGTCTTGCTACTGGAGGATGAGCTGCCATTCGGTGCGGGATTTGTTCCGCTCCGCCACCACCGGCTTCATGCCTAATGTCGCGAGATTAGGCCGCAAGTGCTTTGCGTGCTTGGACTCGTGGCTTCGTCAGGTACGAGTATTTTTGTTTTCGTTTTTTGATCGCACGCGGCTCCTTGCGACCGGGACGATCCCCTATTCGGCAGGCAGCAATGGCTCGCAGCAGTTCCCCTTCGATTCGATGGTGCTCTGTGCCCGTGGCGCCACGCAACGCTTCGGCGAAATTATAAATATGGTTCTTGGCCGCCGTGAAACTGAGCTTGCGCGGATGCACGTTGTGTCGCGATGCTGCCTGAGCCATGCGAACGCGAATCAGGTTGTAGGCCAGGAAGTACGTCCAGAGCTCCTTGCGGACCATCTCAGGCGTTTGACACAGCGAGTGGTGCATGCCGAGAACGCGCTTGATGGAGCGCAGATCCAACTCGCAGTTCCATCGCGCTGCGAACAGGTCGGTCAGTTCCTTGGCCGAATACAACTCGGCATCGAGCAAGGTCGTCACAATAATCACCGTTCGGGTCTTATAACCCTTGCGTCGAACCGTGACGCGAACCTCGCGCATCTCGATCTCGTCGGGCAGCGACTCCCACTCTTCCTTGCTCTCATAGCGCGAGGCATCATATTTCGGTTTTTGCCAGACGACGATGTGGTCATCCTTGCCCAACTTGCGTCCCTTGCGAAAATCGCAAATTCGCGACTGCTTCTTGCCAAACACCACATCGACGCCTCGCTTCTTCAACAAGGCAATGCAGCCGCTGGCGCGCAGTGCAATAACTGCTGCTATTGGTGGAACACGGCTTCAGGTTGCGCCGGACACGATCGACCAAGACGCGACTGACCGCATTGGCACAGGAGGGATCGCCACCGCCCATCGCCTGCGAGAGAAATGCCCACAAGGTAACCATTGGATTGTAGATCCGATCTCGAAACTCTATTCCCGCTGTCTGCAATGCTGCCAACAGCCTTTTTTCATCCAACAGTTCGCGAAACGGCAAGCCGTCTTCGGAATTCAGCCGCTCGATTTCCGATTGCACCTGACCCGCCAACGCTTCCTTGCTACGATAAGCCATCCTTGGCCTCCTTTGCTCTTTCCTGGCTTGGACACCAGAAAGATTGCAGAGGAGGCTTTTTTCGCCTATGTCAATATCAGCGGCCGACTTCCGCCTAATCTCGCGACATTAGGGCTCGTCCCGGTGGAAAGCACGATCCGTTGTCCCATCACGCTAAGCCCGTCAATCAGCGCCCGCCGGGGACAAGCCCCGGACGTGGCGGAACAAAACCAGGCTGCCGTTATGATATTTACGGTGCTCTGGATCCCGGCAGACGTGAATCGCATCCCGCCATTGGTTTCGCATTGCGATCACGCGGATCCTCGTCTTCAGCGGTGGCGGGTTGTCCTGCCTGCTCTCTGTATAGCGGCACTGATTGGTTGCCGGCCTTCTCCACCGGCCGCGCAAACGCCGACGGCGGTTGCACGAGCGTCCAGTACGACAGGGTCCGACGCCGCGCTCCACGGTTTGTTGCACCTGATGCGCGAGCGGCTGCTGATCATGCACGAGGTAGCGAAATGGAAATGGAACGAGGGCCAGTCCATCGCCGACCCCGAGCGTGAGCGACAGTTGCTTGCTGATCTCGAACGGCGCGGGCTTGTTTACGGGCTAAGCCGCGAACGCACCAGGGCCTTTATGGAGGCACAGATTGAAGCCGGCAAGCTGGTGCAAGAGGCCGATTTTGCCGCCTGGCAAAAGGAAGAAATGGGCAAGTTCCCCGACGCACGCGACTTGAAGACCGAGTTGCGCCCCGTCATCGACGACGTGAGCGATCAGTTGCTGAGTCAACTCGCAAAGCTGCCGACGCCGGGCAGCGAGGCGGCGAAGTCCAAAATCGAGGACCAAGCCGATGCTGTTCTGCACGGCGACGGGATTGACGACGCAGTAAGGGCGGCGGCCCTTCGTCCGTTGCTCCATTGAAGGTACGGCATGCCCCAGCGTGGCCGACCAGCGATCGGAAGTTCTGCGTCAATCTGCCTTCGCTCGTCGTGGCTTGGGTTTGCCGTTGGCTGATTCCAGTTTGAGCTCGAGAACCTTCGCCAGTCGGTCAATAACGTCGGAGGTGAGCTTCCCTTGCCCAGTCAGGAATCTAGCCAGCGTGTCCAGATCGGTCCCGCCGCGGTCCGCCAATTCATCGAGGAGAATCTTGCTTGCATGAACTGCCCGCCGCAAGGCGCCGCTATGCGTAGGCTCCTGCGCCGCGTCACAAAGAAGCTGGTGCTTGGCGGCCAGCTCCGGCAATTCCCCGGCAATTAGTGCACGATCCTTGCGCAACTGGTTCAATTGTTCGGTCGTGAGATCAGTCGTTGATCGCCGTGCTTTGCTTCGCTTCATGGCTTACTTCTTCCGCTTCTTTTTCTTCTGATGTTCTTCGGGAACTTCATACGCGGTTACCGGCAGAATTGTCAGGTCGTCGAGCCTTTGATAGACGGCAATCAAGTGACGCCCATGTTCAGTGTATCCCCACACGCACGGCCGCCCAGATGAATCGCTCTTGCCTTGTTTGATAGGATGGTCAAGCACAAATTCAAAATCCTCCGGCGTGACATCATGCTCGGCCAGGTGCGCGATAATCTCGTCCGTCCACAGGTAGAAATTCATCGCTCGAGTCGCAGGTGCTCCGTGCGATAACTGAATGCATCGATGGCGGCGATTCGCCGTAGATGGCAATGAGCGGGTCCTCAAGAATCAGTATAGCAGAGCGCGGGCAACGGGCGAGACAGAGTTTGACGGCGCGGAGGCACGGCATTCTCCCAATGGGAGTTTGGGCCCTTGAAGGTTCAGAACAATCTAAAAAATAGATTGACCCGTTTCGCCATTTGCGTTTCGCCATCCTGACCCGTATCGCCATCCCAGATTTGGCGCGTTGCCGCCGACACCGAGAACAGTACGACTGAAATCGCAAGCGACCGTCTCGGTTGACGGAGCCCGGCAAACAGTATATTGAGGGCATGGCCTTTTTTACGACTTTGAAGTTCTATCGCCCGACAGCGCCCGCGTCAGTTTCCGGCGAGGCGTTGGCCGCGTTCATCGGCGCCTTCGACAAGCTTGGCGTTGCTTCGGTTTATGGAAAGCTTTCTGTTGACCTCAAGTTTGGGAAAGCGATCGACGCAGATAAAAAACCCGCGCATTGGCTTGAGCCGATCGGCAACGGGATCGCAACAACAGCCGAGATACGATGGGATGTGAGTGCGCGATGCGGCTCCCTGGAGGATGTAATTGGGTTGATTAAAGACAGGAGGGAGCCGCTCTATCGCGCCTACGTGCAACTCGGTAATGCGGTTGATGAAGTCACGTCCGGCGTTCAACGAATCGGCTCCCCCGAAAACGAAGTTAGCCTAACGCTTGACTCGTGGAGCCTCGAACTTGGACCCATTCATACAAGCTCGTTGAGCGTTGACGATTCGATCTTTGTCGGTTGGATGAGCCTCAATTTATCGGGTTACGGATACCTCTATCCTTGGTCGTTCGTGGATCTTGTCCGGCGCGCAGAGGCCGTTTCAGCCATCGCAAAAGTGACGTCACTCTGCCGTGCAACCTGGCCCGTAACCACCGGCAAGCCTGGCAGGAGGGAGCGTTATGCTCGCAACAAAATGGGAGACCTGTGGCCCTACCCCAGCAAGGAAATGCCGCTGGACTGGTACTGGGGATTATCGGAAGGATAGCGGCAGTACCACTGTTACCTTTCGAGCGGCGGCGGTACCGAAACCTCCTTGAAGTAGATGAAGCAATTGCTGTCGCGTTTTGCACGCCGCCCACGAATGGATCAGCCCAATGAGAATCAACTTCTCCGGCTGATTATTTGATCGACCGAGGGAAAGGTCGTATCCTTCTACAAAGGCTCACGCTCTGCACGGAAGGCCCTCCGTGGCGTTTCCGTCAATCATCGAGTGACGTCAACGGGCCGCTCGCGGAACGCCACGGAGGGCGTTCCCTACAGATGGCCAAAACCAATTCCTAGCTCTGACAAAGCACTAGCGGCAACGTCGAGTTAAGGACAGCCCGGTTGACTGGCCGGCAGTGCGGGTGGGACATATATTCAGGCGATAGCTGCGGGGCCGATTTCGGTGGGCGAGACCGCGAGCGCGCCAATGGACGAGCGAGAGTTCCACGATCGACTGGCCGATATCTCCACTCATTGGACGCTGCTGGAAAAGGCGCATGGCGAGTCGCCGGACGCGGCCCAGGCCGCCTGGCAAGAGTTGACGCGGCGATACCTGGGCGCCGTCTATCGCTACCTGTTGGCCGCGGTGCGCGACGTCGATGCGGCCCAGGAATTGGCCCAGGAATTCGCGGTGCGGTTCATCAGCGGCCGGTTCCGAGCAGCCACGCCCGATCGAGGACGCTTTCGTAGTTACTTGAAGACCTGCTTGTTTCACCTCGTCGACGACTTCCAGCTTCGTCGTGGGCGCGACCCGGTCCGTCAGGCAGCAGACGCCGACGACGTCGAACCCGCCGCCGCAAGCGAGGATCGCGACCGCTGTTTTTTGGAAAGCTGGCGCAGCGAGCTTTTGGCCCGCTGCTGGCGGAGGTTGGAGGAGGAACAGGCTGTGAGCGGCCAGCCTTATTTCACGGTGATGCGTTTGCGGGTCGACCACCCCGAGGCCAAATCGGCGGCCTTGGCCGAGCTGCTGGCCGCACGGCTTGGCCGGCCTGTCACTGCCGCGGCCGCGCGGCAATCGTTGCACCGTGCCCGCCAGCGGTTTGCCGAGCTGCTCTACGATGAAACGAGCACTTCCCTGGGAACCGCCTTGCGAGACGAGATCGAAGAGGAACTGGCCGAATTGGAGCTGCTTAAGTACTGCAAGCCGATTTTCGAACATCCCCCCTGAACAGCTTTAGGCAGCCCGCCGAAAATAATCTACCAACCCAAAACGCGGCAAAGGTGGCTGGGGCAGATGCTGGCCGGCGTCGACAAAACAACTGCCAAAAGCACGGCCGGCCAGCGATGCCCCGGAGGTCGGCCTACCGGGGCATCGCCGCGATAGAGCGTGAACACCAAATCGCCCCAACTGGCGCGGCTCTGCCCCAGCCACCGCTGGGCCAATATCTGGTTGGTGATTTTCGGCGGGCTACCTTAAAACTGAAAAATTCGACAAGCGCGTCACAATCGTCGGGCGGGAGGGTAAATGAAAGTAAACACCCCCTCTTACCCAAGGTGACGCTCATGTACGCTCCCATCGACTATCGGCAGTTCTTCGGCGGTGCCCGAGTTTGGATTGTTGCCGGCCGCGGCGAATTCGAAGTGGCCGACGAGCTGCGCCGCAGACTAGCAGAGTTCGGCGCCGCCGCCGAAATCACCAGCTTTGCGGTGCAGCGTTACCGCAAGCTCGACCCGCACGGCAGCCACTTTGTACTGGTGCTGCCTGCCACTCAGGTCGGCGCAACGCGGCCTGGACGCATACCGGCGGCCATCTCGGCGTTGCGGTGCGCCGTCAGCGCAGCGGAACACAGCACGCTGCTGTTTGTGCAACTCGGCGACGGCCGGCTTCCCACGGTCGGCTTTACTCTGGAGAGCGGCGATTATGTGGCTGCGTTCGCGAAGGGGCTAAGGCGTAAGCGCCGCGACATGAAAGTGCGCGTCGTCCATCTCTCGACGGCGTTTTCCACCGCAGCCGCGGCCGAACTCCTGTTGGGCCAGTTGGTTGGAGCGGGCAACTTCGCATGTGCGGGCCTGAGTCATCCGGGGCCAGCCGCCGCAATGCTCCCGCAGGGAATCGCCGCGTCCGGGACCGCCGCTTGTTTGACGCCTCGCGAGACGTTTCTTGCGCATACCCTCAGGACGGTCACAGAGACGTGCCTGCTGTGCCGCGACGTCGCCCGTTGGAGCTGGAGGACTTTGATTTCAGAGATACAGGGCTTCTGTCGTCATCATCTGCCGCCTCGCGTGACGTCCGGTTGAATTGGGGCTGGCCATCTGTAGGAAACGCCCTCCGTACTACTTAGCCCCGATTTCTTTGCGCCCCGCGAAGATTCATGCCGCGGACTTGCTCAGACCCCCGCCGGAGCAAGTCAAAATGCAAAATGCAAAACGCAAAAATGCAAAATGCAAAATGGCACGATGGCGGCGGCCGCACGATTGCGCATCCGCTTGCGCCATTTTTCGTTTTGCATTTTTCGTTTTGCATTTTGCATTAGCGGCCGGCTAAATTATTTAGCTTGGGACCGCCAGCGTGCGGCCTCAATCACCTTCTCCCCCGATGCCTGATGCCTGATGCCTGACATTGGTGGGCCGGCGCTCGCAGGCTCGCTTGTCCCACCCTACAGGCCACAGCAGCCTGCTTAACTTGCGACGCTTGCCTGGATTGCCGCAAAGCTGACGTAGTTTTGCCAGACAAGCCTGACTATAATCCCCGGCCCTATCTGGCAAAACCACTTGCCTTTGCATTCCACTTGTTCCTTTCTTGGGCCACCGAGATGGTCGGACTGAGCCGTCCGAGTGCATCGAGGCGACCGCGGGCTTGCGCCCCGACGACGGTCGCGGTGGTAGCGCTTGCGCTGGCGTTCTTAGGCGCCAGCGCCGCGGCGGATGACGACGAGGGCGGTGAGGTCGCTCCGGCGGCAGTCATGCGCCTGCGGCTCGAGTGGGGAAGCGGAGAAAGTCGCCGCTGGCAAGGCGCCATCGCAGTCAGTGAGGGCACTCTCGCCCGGCCTGTTCCTCTGGGTATCGGAGCCGACGAACCTGGCTCGATGTGGATTGAAGAAACACGCTTGCTCGTCCACCAGCTTAGTCCCCGGCCCTACGACGGCGTCGACTTCGACGCCTCCGCGCCGCTCGATGCGTCGCTGATTGTCGCACTGTCGCCCGCCGATGCACCGACCAGCGGCCCGCGCATCGAAATCCCGCTGACGCAACTGCTCACCCGCCCGTATTCAAGTCGCCTCGACGACCGCAAAAACGTCGTGCAGATCCAACGGGCGCCGGGCGACAAGCTGCGCGTCGACATCGACCGCCCCGCGCTGATCTTTCAGCCGGGAGAGACGCTCGAAATGACGGTTACGCCAAATCAATTGCTCGACGCGGCCAACACGCGCGTTCGCTTGCAGGCCAGGCTGCTTGGCGTGGCCGACAAATCGGAGACGTCGCCGCAAGAGCAGCAGATGCAGCTCGACGATACAGGTTCGGCGGACGGCACAACGTTTTCGTTCGTTCTGCCGCAAAACGAAGGCGTGTACGACGTGGATCTGCAGGTGAGCCGCCATCGGCTAGGCTTGTGGCAGCCGCTGCACGGTGGCCGGCGCGTTCAAATCATGGTGCTCAGCCGCGATCCGCGCATGCCCGACAGCACCACCGAATTGCCGTTCGAGACGCTCGTCGACATCGATCCCGCCAAGCCAAGTTGGTGGCAGCGCCTGCCGAACATTCCGATGCTTCCCTCGCTACGCAAGCCGTTGGGAAGCGGTCATGCAACGGCACGGCCCTATCCCCAGGGCAACCTCGTAAAAATCGACGCGGCTGACGCCGAGATAGGCTGGGAGGCGTACCCATTGCCCATTCGAAAACCGGGCGAGCCGCACATTGTCGAGGTGCAGTATCCGGCCGACGTTCCGCAGGTGCTGGGCATCAGCGTGGTCGAACCGAACCAGGCCGGCGTGCTTTCACCGATCGGTGTCGATTCGGGCGTCTACGTGCCTGACGACGGCGAAAAAGCCGAAGCGAAGATGGCGGTGCACCGGCTGGTGTTCTGGCCGCGCACCGAGACGCCGCTGCTGCGGATCGACGGCTCGAAGGCCGTGTATGGCCGCATTCGACTGTTGGGACCGAAGCAGGCCGGCGTCACCACGATGCTGCAGCGCGACGATTGGCAAACACATAGCATGTTGCCGCGCCGTTTTCCGGCCGGTGGCGAGCGGGGCGGCCGGTTGCTGGCCGGATATTACGACCGGCCGCTCTTCGCTGAGAACTTTTCGGCGGGTCAGACGCTGGATACCGTGCGCAAATTCAGCTTGCACGACTGGCGCACCTTTTACCAGGGAGGTACGCGGCTGGTCGAATACCTGCACTACATGGGTTATAACGGCCTGATGGTCGCGGTCGCGGCGGAGGGCAGCGCGCTTTATCCCAGCGAGCTTTTGCAGGCGACGCCGCGTTATGATACCGGCGCCTATTTCACCACCGCTCAGGACGCTCAGCGCAAGGACGTCGTCGAGCTGCTCTTTCGCCTCTTCGACCGCGAAGGGCTGACCCTCATTCCGGCCATCGACTTTTCCACGCCGTTGCCCGCGTTGGAAGCCCTGCGCCGCGACGACGAAAACGCCGGCTTGGAGCTGATCGACCGTCACGGCGACGCCTGGTTGAAGCGGCACCCGCCACGGCAGGAATTGGCCCCCTACTACAATCCGCTCGACGAACGCGTGCAGGACGCCATGATCGACGTGGTGCGCGAGTTCGTGCTCCGCTATCAGCGGCACCCTTCGTTCGGCGGCGTAGCTTTGCAGCTCACCGCCAACGGCTTTGCCCAGTTGCCAGGCGCTGATTGCGGTTTTGATGAAGCTACGTTGGAAAAATTCCAGACCGCGAGCAAGGTGCGTCTGCCGGTGGGCGACGGCTCGTTCGCCAGCCGAATTGCGCCGTTGCTCGAGAACGAACGGCCCAAGTGGTTGGCCTGGCGCGCCGACAAGATGGCCCGTTTCTACCGGCGGGTGCAGGAGGAAATGTCGGCGGAGCGCCCGGGGCTAAAACTGTATCTGGCGGGATCGGCTCTCTTCGATCGGCCGGAACTGGCGCGGGAACTGCGGCCGGTGCTGGCCCGTGCCTCAAGCAAAAACGAAGAGACGCTTGCCGGCGTCGGCATCGCCCCCGAGCTTTTTGCCGACGACGGAAACATTGTCTTGTTGCGGCCGAATCGCATTGCTCCTTTAAGATCGTTGCCCGCTCAGGCAATCAACCTGGAAGTCAATCTCGATCCGCAACTTGACCGCCGTTTTGCGGAGCTGCCGAACACGGCGGCCTTGTTTTACCACGAACCGCAAGAAGGCCGTCTGGACTCATTCGACGCACAGAACCCGTTTAAGGGACCGCCTGCACGGCGGATGGCCCAGCTCGCGCCTTCAGGCGCCCACAACCGGCGCCGCTTCGTGCATGCCATGGCCACGCTCGACGCGCGGGCCATGTTCGACGGCGGACGCCTGTTGTCCCTCGGCCAGGAGCACGAGATGGGGCCGCTGGTGGCCGCCTTCTGCGGCCTGCCCGACGTGCCCTTCGAAACGGTCGAAGGCGATTCGCAGCCGGTCACGGTCCGTTCGCTCTCGCACGCGGGCCGCACCTACGTCTATTTTGCCAACGATTCGCCCTGGAAGGCCAAAGTGCAGGTCACGGTGGAAAAACCGGCGGAGTGTACGGTGCTCAGCCTGTATCGGGGCAATCCCGTCCAGGCGCCGACCGGCGAAGGTCTTAAGCAGAAGTGGACGGTGGCGCTCGAAGGCTATGAGCTGATGGCGGCGCACTTTTCGACGGAGGGCGTCAAGTTGTCGTCGCCGCAAGCCGAGCTCGATGCCGCCGTCGCCACGCGGCTGGAGGCGTACATTCAAGATCTCACGGAACGGGCGCGTGTACTCAAAGAACCGGCGCCGCTCAACGTGCCGGCCAACCGCGACTTCGAGCAACAGGCCCGTAGTGGTCTTCCCGGCTGGGACATCACGCCGGCCCCGCTGGCCTTGCACGGCCCCCTCGCACAACCAGGCGACGTGACGCTCGACGTTCAGCAGCCTCACGGCGGCGAGCACTCGGTTCGTTTGTCGGCACGGGAAAACAAGGTGGCAATCACGAGCTCGCCCTTTGCTCCTCCGGCCACAGGCTGGTTGGTGGTTTCCGTCTGGCTCCGCACGGTCGACGCTAATCCGCCTCCCCGCCTGACCATCTCACTGGAGGGCAAATTGGCAGCGACGACTTACCGCCGGCACACGGAATTGCCGGGCACCGCCAAGGGGCCGAAACTCACTGAAGATTGGAAGGAATTTCGCTTCGAGTTCAAAAACATCCCGACCGAAGGGCTTTCGCCTCTCCGGTTGCGGTTCCTTTGCGAAGGCCGGGGCGACATCTGGATCGACGACGTTCGTTTGTTCGACCTCGACAAATGGGAGGGCAACGAATTGGTAACGCTCGTCTGGCTGGCCATCGGGCGAGTGGGAGTCAAGCTCGAAAAGCACCAATACGCCGACTGTTGGCAACTGCTCGAAGGCTATTGGCCCCGTTATCTGCGAACGTTCGTACCGCTCAGCGAGGAACCAATTGCGAACCATCCTCGTCCGCGGCGCACAACTTCGTCCGCTCCGCCCGCCAAAACCGGCTTTTACGATCGCCTCCGCTCCTGGTGGCGCTAGCGCTCTGTCATTCGTTGATTGATGGATCGCATGCGGTGGCTGGGGCAAAGCCGCGTTCTAACGCGCAACCGCGCGCAATCCACTCCGTCGCGGCGATGCCCCGGTAGCGCGACCACCGGGGCATCGCTGGCCGGCAGCGCGTTTTGGCAGGAGCGACGTCTGTCCCGGCCAGCTTCTGCCCCAGCCACCGCGTTGACCCCTTACAGCAAGGCTGACAGAGCACTAACTTGCCACCGCCCATACACTTGACGAAGATAGACGACGCCGCTTGGCCCACGCTTCGTTGGAGATCTCGACGCTTGGCACGTACCGCGATTTACATTCTCGTTGCCTCCACAGCTCTTCTGCGATCGTCAATGGCAGCCGCCGAGGACCGAGTGAGTGAGGAGATCACGGCGGCGGGCGGCCTTGTCGTGTCCGACTCGGCGCCGGCCTCGGAGGTAGGCGTAGCAGTCTTGCGTCAAGGCGGCAACGCCGTCGATGCCGCCGTCGCAACCGCGCTGGCGCTGGCCGTGACGTTGCCCGAGGCGGGAAATGTTGGTGGCGGTGGTTTCATGCTCGTCTGGCCGGGCGATGGTCGCGAGGCGGTGTGCTTCGACTATCGCGAAACGGCCCCGGCCAAGGCCACGCCCACCATGTTTTCGCTCGATGAAACCCAATGGGGCCACAGAGTGATCGGCGTGCCGGGCACGCTGCGTGGTCTGGAGCTCGCCCACCGCCGTTTCGGCAAGCTGCCTTGGAAAACGCTGATCGAGCCGGTCGTGCGCTTGGCGGACGACGGATTTGTGATCGGCCCCAGACTGGCGCACGCCCTGAATGAGTTATTGGCCGAGTCGGCCGACTTTGCCGAACTGCGGCGCGTGTTTGCCAAGTCCGACGGCTCGCCCTGGAAGGCCGAAGATCGGCTGACGCAGCTCGACCTCGCTCGCACCTTGCGGCTCATTGCCGACGAAGGTCCTTCCGCATTTTACGAGGGAGCGATAGCCGATCAAATCGTCGCCGAAATGGAAACCGGCGGCGGCCTCATTACACACGCCGATTTGGCCGG
>DASSFG010000535.1:0-9086 GCA_035694685.1 Pirellulales bacterium | reverse complement strand
AACGTAAACCTCTCGCCACCGAACGGCGGTAGTAACTCCAGCTATATTTCGGACATCGCAATCGAAAGCGACGACGAGATTATCGCCGGCGGCGGCACCGTCTACGGAGGCTCAGTTTTTGCATTAGCCAAATTCCCCGCTGATGGCTACGGGCCGTCGGACCCTAGCTTTGGCGACGGCGGCTGGTCATGGACATACACCGCAGGGCCGATCAACGCCGTCACCTTGCAGTCCGATGGGAGCGTTGTCGTGGTCGGCGGCGGCAATGGCGGCCACGCATTTACAGTTGCGCGCTATAACAAGTACGGTCAACTGGATTCAACATTCAACAGCGGAATTGGAAGCATTCGTATCGATTTTGGAAAAAACGAGGTTGGATCGAACGCTTATGGAGCGGCACTTGAATCCGACGGCAAGATTGTCGCGGTTGGGTATTCAAATGCGGAAGGACCGAACGAGTTTGCCATCGCCCGCTTTACATCCAGCGGCGCACAAGACGCCGACTTCGGCAATGGTGGAGAAGTCCTAACGGACTTTGGCACGCCAGGTGGAGCGGTCGCTCATGCGGTCGCTATTCAGGCCAATGGCAAGCTAGTCGTCGCTGGCACGGCCAGTACGGGAAGTGCGGATGAATTCGCTCTCGCTCAATATGATTTGTACAGCGCCCCAACGATAACCAGCGGCGATAGTGCCCTTTTCACCACCGGGATACCTAGTAGCGTTGCCGTCACGGCGACCGGTTATCCGGCACCGACTCTGGGCGAGGTCGGGGCTCTTCCGGATGGCGTCACATTCGATCCATCTACTGGCACACTTGCCGGCACGCCCGCCGCGGGCAGCGGCGGCGTCTATGCCATTGCCTTCACGGCAACAAACGGGGTCGGTTCCGATGCCGTTCAAAACTATACGCTGACCGTGAATGAACCCGCGAACATCATTAGCCCGGATAAGACTTCATTCGCCGTCGGCACTACTGGCACCTTTAACGTCACAGCGGCTGGCTTTCCAACACCAAGTTTCGCTCAATCAGGAACCCTGCCTGATGGCGTAAGCTTCGATCCAACAACCGGCGTATTGAGTGGCACGCCGGCGCAAGGCACCGGTGGAACCTATCCGATAACGCTGATCGCGCGCAACGGCATTGGGCCGCAGCAGCAACAGAGCTTCACACTAACTGTTGACGAGGCTGCGGACATTACGAGTGCCGATGCGGCGACGTTCACGGTTGGCGCCCAGGGCAGTTTCGGCGTGGCGGCAACCGGGTTTCCTGCTCCGAGCGTCAGCGAGTCGGGAACCTTGCCTGACGGCGTCACGTTCGACGCCGCAACCGACTCACTCGTCGGCACCCCGGCGGCAGGCACTGGCCGGACTTACCCGATTACCTTCACCGCCCATAACGGCGTTGGCGCCGACTTCAGGCAGGCGTTTACCTTGACCGTCGATCAGGCCCCGGCCATCAGCAGTGATGACCATGCGACGTTCGCTTTCGGTATGGGAGGTAGTGTCACGCTCTCCGCGAGCGGCTACCCAGCGCCTGCGTTTAGCGAAACGGGCAGCTTGCCCAGTGGTGTGACGTTGACCAACAACGGCAACGGCACCGCCACGTTGGCGTGCAGCTCGTCCGTGACGTCCGGCGTGTATCAGTTTACCGTCGACACCGACAACGGCGTGGGCAGCGACGATACGCAAAACTTTACGCTGGTGGTGACGCAAGCGACGCCTGTCATCACTTGGAGCAACCCCGCCGCAATCACCTACGGCGAGACACTGGGCGGCACGCAACTCGACGCCACGAGTGGTGTCCCCGGCACTTTTAGCTACACGCTCGGCGACGGTACGACGGCGGCCGACGGCGCCGTGGTGCCCGCCGGACAAAACCAGAAATTAGATGTGACGTTCACACCCGACGACACAGTCGATTACACGACGACGACGTACCAGGTCGCGATCAACGTCGATCCCGCCCCGCTGACGATCACCGCCAAAAGCACGCGCAAGGCCTATGGCCAGACCACGACCTTTGCCGGCACGGAGTTTACCACCAGCGGCTTGGTAAACGGTGACGGGGTGACGAGCGTTACCTTAAACAGCACGGGAGCGGCGGCCACGGCCGGTGTGGGCGGCTCGCCTTATCAGATCATACCCAGCGCCGCGCAGGGCACGGGGTTGTCGAACTACGACATCACCTACGGCAACGGCCAGTTGACCGTGAACGCCGCTCCGCTGACGATCACCGCCAAAAGCACTGGCAAGACCTATGGGCAGACTACAACCTTTGCCGGCACAGAGTTCACCACCAGCGGACTTCTCAACGGCGACACAGTGACGAGTGTCAGTCTGGCAAGCGCGGGCGCAGCGGCCACGGCTGGCGTGAGTGGCTCGCCTTATCAAATCGTGCCCAGCAAAGCGCAGGGCACGGGGTTGTCGAACTACGACATCACCTACGACAACGGCCAGTTGACCGTGAACGCCGTGCGGCTGACGATCACCGCCAAAAGCACCGCCAAGACCTACGGTCAGACCACGACTTTCGCCGGCACGGAATTCACCACCAGCGGCTTGGTAAACAGTGACGCGGTGACGGGCGTAACCTTAAACAGCATGGGCGCCGTGGCCACGGCCGGCGTGAGCGGCTCGCCTTATCAAATCGTGCCCAGTGCCGCGCAGGGTACGGGGTTGTCGAACTACGACATCACCTACGATAACGGCACTCTGACGGTCACCCCGGCTACTCTGACCGTCAAGGCCAACGACGCCAGCCGCCAATACGGCCACGATAACCCGACGTTTACAGCCACAATCATGGGCTTTGTCAATGGCGACGGCGCGAGCGCGGTCAGCGGTGCTGCGAGCTTGACTACCAGTGCTACCGCGACAAGCCAGCTCGGCACGTACACCATCGCGGCTTCCGCAGGCACGCTGAGCGCCGCTGATTACACCTTCAGCTTCCAAAACGGAACGCTGATGGTAACGACCAATTCGCAGGGACCATTCGGCACCGCCGACGATATTTACGTGATTGGCTCGGGCACGGTGGCGGTGCCCGACACCACCGGTGTGCTAGCCAACGACACCGGCCCTGGACAACTCACCGTGACGACGGGCGCCGTGACCGGCGCCAACGGCGGAACGTTCGTCTTCCAGAGCGACGGTTCGTTCACCTATACGCCGTCGGCGAAGTTTCCTGGCTTCGACTACGCGCAATACACTGCCAAAGACCCGCAAGGCGACCAGGCGAGCGCGACGGTCGACGTGCTCTCGCAGACGGGCGGCGTGGTGTGGAAGTTTTACGAGTCGGTGCTCGGCCGCAATCCCGATTACGGCGGATTGCAATTCTGGACCAACGATTTCACGAGCGGCGGGAAGACGGGCGACATTGCCGTCGGGTTCTTCGAAAGCGACGAACTGCTGAACCAGATTTTGGGCGGCTATTACGAGCAATACCTCGGCCGTGCTTTGGATGCCCAAGGGCTAACGTATTGGAAAGGCGTCTGGCATTCTACCGGCGGCCCCGAAGGCATCAAGGCCGGCTTCGCTGCCTCTCCGGAGTTCAACGGCAACGCCGGCAACACGCCGGACGGCTGGGTGACGGCGCTGTACAATCGCATTCTCAACCGCGCTCCCGACCCCCAAGGTTTCGCGTATTGGGAACAGCAACTCGCCGCCGGCGTGTCGGAGCACGACATCGCCCTGCGGTTCTTCGATAGTCCCGAAGCATTCCGCAACGACGTCACGGGCTGGTTCCAGGAATACCTCGGGCGCGCGCCGACCGACGCCGAACTGGCCCAATACGCCAATGAAATGTCCGGCGGCATGAGCGACCGCGACATCGAGCAGCAGATTACCAACTTACCGGAGTACGCCGCCAATCCACCAGCTCCGCCCACCGGCACGGCCACGCGTTTGCCCGACTATTTCCAGGCCTCGTCGGCGGGCAGCCAACCGCAGGCCGTTGTCGCCGCCAAAGACGCGGTTTTTTCACAATTGAAGTAGTTTTGGAGTGCGGCGATTTATCGCCGCTTTGGCTTGCGGCGGAGCCGCTTTCTTCAATGCGGCGGGTCGGCGACCAAAAAAACGGGCGCGACGAAAGAAAGGTCGCTCCACGACCTGCGAAAGCGGCGATGAATCGCCGCACTCCAAAGGGCCATTGTTGACGGGCGGGCGGGGGAATCGTAACATCTTGATGGAGCGCCAAATAGGGCCACGAGCTGCCATTTCTTGTCTTATTACGTGGAAAGGAGGATCGCTCTATGCCACTGTTCGAAGTGGAGACGGAGTCGCATATCATCATCACTTGGGCTCACGATCAAGACGCTGCCGCCGCGGTAGTTCACGACGCCTACCCCGGCGAACGCGTGCTGCGGCTGACTAAGCGTCCCCGAGATACCTGGGTGATTTCTAAAACCGCCTTGGGCATCTCCGGGCAAGTCGACGTATGCCACACCGCCCGCGACTGCCTCTCTAAGGCCGCCGGCGACAAGGTTCACGCCATTCGCCTTTACATGCACGAGACCGGTTCCGACCTGGAACGAGCACGCAAGGTGATTGAATCGAACATGGTCATGGGGTGGTAAAAAGCGGTTAGCCGGCGTGAGGAGATTTAAGTGCACACCGGGGCAAACGTCGGCCGCGCGTGACCCATTTTGCATTTTGACTTTTGCATTTTGCATTTTGACTTGGGCGCCCGTTTGACGCGGAGGAAAAGTCAAAATGCAAAATACAAATTGCAAAAGTCAAAACCGAATCCCAGCGCAGGGCCCTCGCTGCCTGGGCAACGCTGCCATGTAGGTCAGGCTTTCCAGCCTGACGCCCGTTTCAAGGCGCGTCAGGCTTTCCGGACTGACCTACGTTTGTTATGCAAAATAAACACACATCGCGACGGTGAGCGCCGCCAAAAGGGCGGCCCATAGGCCGTCGCGCTGCCACCAGGGGCGAGCCAGCGGCGATTCATCGTCGCCGCCGTGGCGGTAGCGCCACCAGAGATATTGTTCGGCCTCGGGGCTGCGCTCGCGGCGATAGAGCCAACTTACTGCGACCAGCACGACATAGCTGATGGCCGCGGCTAGGCCGGCGCGGTGGAATGCCTGCAGTTCGTGATCAAAACCGTGCTTGGCCCCGCGTTCGAGCAACACCGAGGCAATCGGACCGGTGAGAATGCAAGCGAACGACCCGGTGGCCGTCAGGTTCGCTTGAAAGATGCCAGCCAGAAAGGCCACCAACACGCCGGGCACCAGGTAGGCGTTGTAATCGGCCATCACCAGAAAAATACTGCGCCCGCCTTGCTCGGTTTCGCGAAATACGAGCGACAACCATATCGCCAGTGCCACCAGGAAGCACATGGCCCCGCGACCGACCCAAATCAAGCGCTGCTCGCTGGCCCGTGGCTCGACGTATTTTTGATAGATGTCGAAGGTGAACAGGGTGGCCGTCGAATTCATCATCGAATCGACCGTGGACAGGATGGCCCCGACCAGGCCCGCCATCACGATGCCTACCAGGCCGTAGCCCATCGGCAGCAACTGCCGCGTTAGCCCCGCGAAGGCCGTGTCGCTTTGGGTTTGCGGGTCGATGGTGAGGATGTAACCGGCGGCCATACCGGGCACGATGCAAAGGAACGGAATCAGCAGCTTGAAAAACCCGGCGGCGATGATGCCCATGCGGCCGTCCCAGCCGGTCTTAGCGCCGAGTGCGCGTTGCACCATGAACTGGTTCGTGCCCCAGTAGTAAAAGTGCAAGATCATCAGGCCGGTCAGCACCCCGGTCCAAGGCAACTCGCGATGATTGGCGGGAAAAAAGACGTGAAACTTCTCCGGCTCCTTCGCCAAAAGCCCGGAAATGCCACCCACGTTGGGGTGGTAGATGGCGAGCACGGCGATGACGCCTGCACCGACGAGCAGGAGCACGCTTTGAATCACGTCGGTATAGATCACGGCCTTCAAACCGCCGAAGCCAGTGTACGCCGCGGCCACCAAGGCGATGCCCCAGATGGCGGCGGCATAGCTGACGGCGTAAGGCGAGCCGCGCGTCAGCTCCTCGATGGTAATGGCGCCCAGGATCAGCGTGCCGCAAAGTTGGATGAGCAGAAACGCCATGTTGGTGACGGAATATAAAAAGCGGCTGCGGTCGTCGTAGCGGCGGCCGAGGTATTCGCTCAGGGTATAAACGCCCATCCGCCGGTAGAGTGGCAGAAAGAAATAGCACAGCATCAACAAACCGCAGATGGCGCCGAACTCGAAGTTGGCCTGGGCAAACCCTTCTTTCATCCCGGCGCCCATCATGCCCACCAGATGGTGCGAGCTGACGTTGGTACCGAAGATCGAGCCGGCGATGGCCCACCAGGCCACGCTGCGGCCGGCCAGAAAGTAGTCGGCGGTCCCCTCTTCGCGCCGGCCCATGTACATGCCGAACGCCGCCACGGCCAGGATACTGACGACGAGCGCGGTGAAATCGAGCCAGTCGAGCGGCAATTCGCCGGCCTGAGCAAGCAGCAATGGAAAACAGGTCATGCCTGACAGCGGAGAAGAAAGGGGAGCACGAGGCTGCAATGATAAACGACCGCGCGCTGCGACGCTACCGTCGGCCCTTGAGCGCTTGAGCGGCCCGACCGCGTAATTGAAAGTCCTCTCCCACACGGGCGTTGCCGTGGTAGAATTACCGTATGGAAACCATCAAAAATCTAAGCGAGATCGCTCCGCAGGACTTATCAGCCCTCGAACGGGTGATTGGCGCGCCTCTCGATCCCGCACGGCACCAGGCAGTGGTTGTGCGCGTCTTGCCCGTGGCTTCCTCGACGTCGGAGTCGCATGTGGCTGGGACGCTGCCTGAATGGTGCAACGTGCTGGAAGGCTTCTCCGATGAGGATTTCGAAGAGTTCGACGCGATTCTGGCAAATCGCCCCAAGCTCTCACATTAAGGTGTGTGGTGGTGCCCAGCCTTCTCGACACCAATACGGTGTCGGACATCATCCGCGCTCCGGCAAAGCGCCACCCGTCAGCCGTATCGTCAAACTGCCATCGTAGCCAGGACACGTCCACCGGCTCGTCAAGCTCTTTCGCGGTAATAAAGCACCATGCACCTTCTGAGTTCATCATTGCTAGCCGCTTCCGTACAATGAGTGCCTCGTGCGCGATCCATGCGAAAGCAGCCGACAGCGGGATCACGCCTACTAGCAGCGCTCGCAAACTGAATTGAAACCGTCGGTTCATGCCGTTCGCTGCAAGCAGTCCGGCTCGAATTGGATCTCGCTACTCGCTCTCCCGCGGAGGAACGGTTACCTGTGGCTTCGCCCATTTTGCTCATTACTTCGGACCTGGCAACTGTGTCGAGCGTGGCCGGGGCTACTGCGCGGGTCGGCTGCGAGCTGTACACGGCGCTAGGCGTCGCGGCAATTGACGAGAAGCTCGCCACGGCGGCGCCGGCCCTAGTGATCCTCGATCTCTCCACGCGCGACGCCAATCCGGCGGAGCTCGTGCCGGCGCTGCGCGCCAAGTTGCCGCAAAACGCGCAGATTCTCGCCTTCGGCTCGCATGTTCATACGGCCCTGCTCGCCGCAGCGCGAGAGGCAGGGTGCGATCGGGTGGTGTCGCGCGGCGAGTTTCACGCTCGCATGGACGACCATCTGCGGCAATCGACGTAGCGCTAAGCCCACTTTGGCCGTCGCCGAAGTGGTGCGGCCTTCCCAGGCCGTCGAGGCCGTTGCGTTCTCCAGTCCCGTAGGGACGGTAGAGTTTAGCCGTGGGCGCAAGCCCACGGAAGGGAGTGCCCACATCGGCGCAGCCGCGTAGCGGCGACCGAGCGCGTGGCGCAGCCTCTGTCGCCGCTACGCGGCTTGCCTAGCCTACCGCAACTCAACCGTGGGCTTGCGCCCACGGCTAAACTCTGTCGCCGCTACGCGGCTGGCGACTGAGGTGCGGAACGCCACGGAGGTCGTTCCCTACAGATGCCAACCCCAAAAAGCTTCGTTGCGGACCATAGGCGCTCTGGCTACAATCCGGCCCACTTTTAACTTCGGGGGGCCGGGATGCTCTTATGCGTGGTCAGCCATTTGGACTTGTTCGCGGCGCCGTGCTTGCTGCCGCCTTCCTTTGCTTTGGATTGCCGGCAAGCGCGGGCACGCCGGACGGGTTGCCGGCATATCTGCGCGAAATGCAGGAAGATGCCGAACTGACCGACGTGGCTTTCGCCGATGCCCGGCATGGTTGGGCCGTGGGCGACCGCGGCGCCATCTATGCGACGGCCGACGGCGGCAAACATTGGCGGTTACAGACTTCGGGCGTTGCCTGTCGCCTGGCGAGCGTGCAGTTTCTCGACGCCGATAACGGCTGGGCCGCGGGCGGCGTGTTTTACCCCTATACGCACACCAGCCGCGGCGTGCTGCTGCGCACGCGCGACGGCGGAAAGAGCTGGGCGCAAGACAAGGGGCTGATGCTTCCTTCGTTGAAGCGGGTGAAGTTTTTTAACAGCAAGCTCGGTTGGGCGTTTGGCGAATCGTCGGCCCTGTTTCCCAGCGGAGTCTTTGCCACTGACAACGGCGGGCGGACCTGGTCGCCGGTCGAAGGCCAACCCGCCGGTGGCTGGCTCTCCGCCGATTTTCTCGACGCTCACGCCGGAGCCATCGCCGGACGCGATGGCTCGTTGGCCGCCATCCGCCGCCGTGGACTGCAAGCCGCCCGCACGCCCGGCTTTGGGCCGCGCGGCTTGAACCGGATGAAGTTTTCGGGCGATACGACCGGTTGGCTGGTGGGCGACGGCGGTCTGGTGCTCACCAGCGGCGATGCCGGCATGTCGTGGCAGCTTCCTGAAAGCAATCCCACGACGCGCGTGGGCGGCGACTTTGACTGGCAAGCGCTCGAGGCCCGCGGCCCGCGCATCTGGGTGGCCGGTTCGCCCGGCACGAAGGTGCTGGCGAGCGAAGACGGAGGCAAATCGTGGCAAGCCTATGCCACGGGTCAGAACCTGCCGCTGTATAGTCTCGCTTTCGCTGACAATCTGCACGGCTGGGCGGTCGGCGCCCTGGGCACGATTTTGGCCACCAGCGACGGCGGGCGCAACTGGCAGCGGCAACGCTCGGGCGGCACGCGCGCCGC
>DASSFG010000534.1:0-6296 GCA_035694685.1 Pirellulales bacterium | reverse complement strand
CGAACCCCGCTTTCGAAGCCCGGCAACAAGGGCACATCGAAAACCGCCCAATGTGACTCATGGAACCTGGGAGCGATGGCCCAACCGGTTTTGGGCAGGCTGTCGAGCGCGGCGGCCAAAGGATAGTTCGCTTGCTCGAAGCTGGCGGCGCGTGCCGCGAGCCGAACGGGCTGAGGCGGACCACTGTCGTCCAGCGGCGCCGCGACTACGGAGATTGTGTTGAGCACGAAGTTCGGCCGCTCGGCGTCGCCCCGGCCCGGCCCCGTTCCCGGCAACGCAGGGTCGGTCAACGCTTCGAGCTTGATGCCCGTGATGTCGCGGAGCGTCGTCTCGGTCACGATGGTGTAGGTATCGATGTTGGGCGGGTCATCGACCAGCAACACCGAATCGTCGTCGAGCAGTTTATGCGCGGCCCCTTCCGCTGATTGAAACTCGGCAATCTTGAGCGCCTGGCTGGTCGGGGCTCTGTCCAAGTCTCCCGCCAACGTCGCTTCCCAGGCGGAGACGTCGGCATTCAGCTCGTTGCGCCGCAGGGCCAGTGCCTGATCGAGCTGCACGATCGCGTCCTTCAACCGTTGCTGCTCGGCTTCGGCGATTGTGTCGCTGATCTCCATTGAGGGACCTAGAAAGCGGATCGAGCCGGGAACTTTGGGATCGCTGCGATCGGCTTCGATTTCGGTGTTATTGAAGAAGGCCAGCAGGCCGTAATAATCTCGCTGCGTGAACGGATCGTACTTGTGGTCGTGGCATTGGGCGCACTCCAGCGTCGTCCCCAGCCAGACGGTCGCCGTCGTGTTCACGCGGTCGATAACCTGGTTGGTCCGCGTTTCTTCGGGATCGGAGCCGGCTTCCACGTTTGTGGTCGTCGCGCGATGGAAGCCCGTCGCGATTCGTTGTTGCTCGGTGGCGTCGGGCAGCAAGTCTCCGGCAAGCTGCTCGATGGTGAACTGGTCGAACGGCATATCTTCGTTGAGCGCGCGAATGACCCAGTCGCGATAAGGCCACAGCTCGCGCAGGTCGTCGCGTTGAAAACCGTGCGAGTCTGCGTATCGGGCCAGGTCGAGCCAATGGCGGGCCCAATGCTCGCCGAACTGCGGCGAGGCGAGCAGGCGATCGACAAGTTTTTCATAAGCGTGGCCGTTCGGATCGGCGGCGAACGCATCGACGTCGTCCGGCGATGGCGGCACGCCGTTGAGGTCGAGCGACACGCGGCGGATAAGCGCCGCACGGTCCGCCTCAGGCGAGTGCGGCAATTGCTCGCGCTCCAGTCGCGCCAAAACGAAGTCATCGATCGGATTACGGGGCCAGCTTGTCTCTGCCACCTTGGGCGGCGCCGGTCGGACTGGCGGCACATAAGCCCAATGAGCGACGCGCTGGAGCTGATTGGGCCAGATGGCGCCCGCTGCAATCCAGACACGCAGGGCCTCGATTTGTCGTCGCGCCAGCGGCTTGCCGCGGGCCGGCATGATGTCTTCGTGCCCCTCTGGCAGCATGACGCGCCGCAGCAGTTCGCTTTCGTCCGGCTTACCGGGCACGATCACAGCTCCGCTGTCGCCGCCCGCCAGGGCCGACGCACGAACATCGAGCCGCAACCCGCCCTCTTGCCGCTGTGGCCCATGACATTCCAAGCACGAGCGCTCGAAAGTCGCATAGACATCCTGGGGAAAATCGACGGCGACCGGTGGCTCTGCCGCGACCAGATCGGAACAGGCGAGCAAGGCGAAAAACGCTGCCACGCGAAGTCGAAAGGACGATCGGCTGAACATGGTCGAAAAGAGGATTGCTTCAGGGGCTATCGCCAGTTGCCTCATTATGCCGTAAGTCTTCCGGAATTTCACCAGTCGCGCGGTATAATCACTCAAGCTGCGTCGCCATACGGACGCCGACCTCCAACCACCCTCACCTGGCATCGCCATGAAGAGCCGAATCGTTACCATGTGGCTGGCTGTGCTGCTTCAGCCTGCCATTGCCCGTCCCGCAGGGGAGCCGCTCTCGCCCGTTGGGTTCCAGCACGTTCGCATCGACGATGCGTTCTGGTCGCCCAGAGTCGAGACGAACCGCGCCGCCACCATCGACGCCAACCTGCGGCAGTGCGAGATTACCGGCCGGATCAAGAATTTCGCCGTCGCCGGCAAACTCACTCCGGGCAAGCACGAAGGCGCGCTTTTCAATGACTCGGACGTGTACAAGATGCTCGAAGGAATCGCCTACGCGCTTTCGACCAATCGCGACCCGCAACTCGAAGAGCGGGCCGATGCCATCATCGAACAGATTGCCGCCGCCCAGCAGGCCGACGGCTATCTGAATACGTATTACACGCTCGTCGAACCCCAAGCCAAATGGCAGAACATCCAATATGGACACGAGCTGTACTGTGCCGGGCACCTGATCGAAGCGGCCGTCGCCTACGAGCAGGCCACCGGCAAAGGCAAGCTGCTCGACGATGCCCGCAAGTTCGCCGACGAGATTTGCTCCACCTTCGGTGAAGGACGCAAGTGCGACACCTCCGGCCACGAAGAAATCGAGCTGGCGCTGGTCAAGCTCTGGCATGCGACCGGCGACAGAAAATTTCTCGAACAGGCAAAGTATTTCCTCGACGTGCGCGGCCGAGCCGATCTGCGGCGGCTGTTCGGCCAGTACGCACAGGACGACAAACCGGTCCGCGAACAGAAGGACGTGGCCGGTCACGCGGTGCGGGCAATGTACCTGTATGCGGCGATGGCGGACGTTGCCGCTGCCACCGGCGACCGCGAGCTGCTCGACAGCCTGGAAAGCATCTGGCACGACGTCGTCGAGCGAAAGATGTATATCACCGGCGGCATCGGTCCCTCGGCCCACAATGAAGGCTTTACCGTACCCTACGACTTGCCCAACGATTCCGCCTACGCCGAAACGTGCGCAGCCATCGGCATGGCCCTCTGGAACCATCGCCTGTTCCTGATGACCGGAGACGGCAAATACGCCGACGTGCTGGAACGGGAAGTCTACAACGGTCTGCTGTCGGGGGTTTCACTGTCGGGCGATCGCTTTTTCTACGTCAATCCGCTGGCGAGCAAAGGCAACCATCATCGCGTACCCTGGTTCGATTGCTCGTGCTGCCCGACGAACATCGTGCGTTACATTCCTGCCATGGGCGAGCGGGCGTTTGCCGTTCGCGGCGACGAGCTTTGGACGGTGCTCTATTTCGGCAACGAAACCACGGTGACGTTGCCAGGCGGAAAGGTGCAGGTTTTAGAGCAGACGCGTTATCCGTGGGAGGGCGAGGTGCAATTCACGCTTTCGCCTGAGCAGCCGATGAACTTCGACTTGAAGCTGCGAGTGCCAGGCTGGTGCCGGCGGGCCAACGTGAAGGTCAATAATAGCCCGGTCGATGCAAGGCCCGATCGCGGCTATGTGACGTTGAGCCGCGTCTGGCGGCCGGGCGACGTGATAACACTGTCGCTCGAAATGCCGGTCGAGCGAGTCTACGCCGATCCGCACGTTCAAGCCGACGCTGGGCGAGCGGCCCTTCAACGTGGCCCGATCGTGTACTGCCTGGAGGGCGTGGACAATGACGGGCAGGTGCGCAATTTGGTTTTGCCGCGAGAAGCAAAACTGGATGCCAGTTTCGAGCCCGACTTGCTCGGCGGCGTGACGGTCGTCCACGGAGAAGGTCTGAGAGTGTTCGGTGAAGACGACCGCGGGACCGCCGATGCGGCGGGCAACGGCCGGTTCGCAACAGAAAAGGTGAAGTTCCGAGCGGTGCCCTATTTCGCGTGGGACAATCGAGCGCCCGGGCAAATGGTGGTTTGGCTTCCTGAATCGGCCGACCTGGCGGAGGTTCACGGCGAAAACGTAGAGTTGGTAAGTGGCATTCGTGTCTCGGCCTCGCACTGTTGGCCGAACGATACGGTGAGCGCCTTGGCCGATGGCAGGTTGCCGAGCTCATCGGATGACCATAATTTGCCGCGCATGACGTGGTGGGACCATCGCGGTACGACAGAATGGGTTACCTACCGGTTCGATCAGCCGCGAACGATCGACTCAACCGCCGTCTACTGGTTTGACGACACGGGCATCGGCCAATGCCGCGTCCCCGAAAGCTGGCGCCTGTTCTGGTTGGAGGGCAACGACTGGAAGCCGATTGAACTACCGCTCGGGCAGGTTTATCAGACAGCGCTCGACCAATTCAATCGCGTTGAGTTTGCCAAGCTCACGACACGTGCGATCAAACTTGAGGCCGAGCTGCAAGCTGGCTTTTCGGCCGGAATTTTGGAATGGCAAGTTCCCGCACCGCCCCCGGCGCCGTTGAAGCATGCCCATGCACACAATGACTACCTGCACGAACGGCCGCTGCTCGACGCGCTCGACCATGGTTTCACGAGTGTTGAAGCCGACGTCTATCTCGTCGACGGGCAATTGCTCGTCGCTCATACGCGGGGCGAGCTAAAGCGCGACCATACTCTGAAGCGGTTGTATCTCGATCCATTGCGAGAACGAGCCCGTGAAGGCGGCGGGCGCCTATGGCGTGACGGTCCAGCGTTGACCTTGCTCGTTGACATCAAGGCCGACGGCGAGGCGAGCTATCGGGCACTGGCGAAGTTGCTGGCCGAATTCGACGACATCGTTTCCGTGGTCCGCGACGGCCGCTTGGAAACGAAAGCGGTGACGGTCGTCGTGTCGGGCGATCGCGCGCAAGAGGCCATCGCCGGCGATCGACCGCGTTACGTCGGCATCGACGGCCGATTGAGCGATCTCGATTCGGAGGCTTCGTCCGACCTGCTGCCGTTGATCAGCGACAATTGGACACTGCACTTCCGCTGGCGCGGCGACGGCCCATTTCCCGCAGCGGAGAAAGCAAAATTGCACGACGCAGTGCGGCGAGCGCACGCCCGTGGCCGCCGCCTACGTTTTTGGGCGACGCCTGAAAACACGGCGCTGTGGCGAGAGCTACTGGCAGCGGAGGTCGACCTGATCAATACCGACGATCTGGCCGGCCTGGAAATTCTTCTACGTGAGGCATGGCGGCTCCGTCACGATTGATTTACCGGTGGCACGCCGATGCAAGACGATACACCTGGCTGGAAGAGTGGTTGGTCGGTGCGATTGCAGGTCGCCACCGAACACGCGGGAAAGGCCCTGTTAGGCCCCGGCAGAATCGAGCTGCTGGAGGCGATCGACCGCTGGCGCAGCATCAGTGCCGCCGCGCGGCAAATTGGAATCTCGTATCGCCATGCCTGGCTACTGGTACAGAGCGTGAATGAAGCGGCAGGGGAGCCGCTTGTCGAAAGCGCCGTCGGCGGAACCCGAGGCGGCGGTGCAAACCTGACGGAGCTGGGAAAACACGCCGTCGCCGTTTTTCGGCAACTTCAGCAGGAAATCCAGACCGCGGCCGTCCAGATTCTGCCACGCGTGTTGAACGTCAGCGAGCGCATCCCTGCAGTCCATGTAGCCGCCGCGATCAGCCTCGAAGTTGTCTTGGGACAGTTGCTCGCCGATTACGCCCTGCGGCAGCCGACGTTACGCGTCCGCGCGATCTATGGCGCCTCAAACGAGCTGGTCGACCACCTGTTGGCAGGCGCACCATGTGATCTCTTCCTTTCGGCCGACGCGGCACAAGTACAGCGATTGCGGCACGCGGGCCTGTGCCAGGCGAAAGGCCCCTGTGTCGTGGCGCGAAACGGGCTGGCGATCGTTGCCCCGGCCGATACGACGATCGCACTGCGGCGCCCGCACGATTTGCTCCGCCCGGAAATCGGCCGCGTAGCCCTTGCCGATCGAGACTCGCCGCTCGGCCGATACACGCACAAGTATCTCAGCCAACTTGGCGTCGCGGAGCCGCTCGAAGACCGTTTGGTAATGGCCGATAGTTCGCGAGGCGTTCTGGCAACGCTGGAAGCCGGCAGCGCGGACGTGGGGCTCATCTATACCAGTGACGCAGTGACGTCGGCCGGCGTGCGCATCCTGTTGCGTCCGCGGTCGGAGGCAACGGTAGCCGAGTATTTTGCGGTGGTGCCGGAGAATGCACAGTCAGCCGAGCCGGCTGGGCGCTTGCTCGACTTCCTGCTTTCGGCAGACGCTCGCCGCCGGTTGCGCGCCTGTGGATTTCAGCCCACCAAGAAGTCTTCGGCGCGCTAAATCTCCCAGCCTGGCCGATACTTCGGGCTGATGAGCTCGGCGGCTTCCGGGCAGTTGGTCACGCGCATCTGCTCGGCGTCGTAATCCAACGCTTTGCCAAGCCGGACGGCCACGTTGCCCAAGAGCATCGTTTCCGTCAGCACCGCCGCGTAATCGAAATTGCTCATCGCCGCGGGACC
>DASSFG010000533.1:0-7501 GCA_035694685.1 Pirellulales bacterium | reverse complement strand
GCATGCGTCAGTACCTGTCGAACGTAGACTTTTTGACGGTTATAGTGAATCGACGTTGTCAGCCGGTATTTGTTTCCGCCGACGTTGAAGATGACGCAACGCTCGTACTGGTCCGCATGTGGATAATCTAACCTGACATCCGCAAACCTGTTCCACGTCGCGTTCTCAACGCGTTTCAGCCAGGCACGCAACGGCATCTCAGCATCAGCGTGAACGTCCCAAAATTCACGAAGCTTTTTTGCAGAGATTACGTGCATTCACAGTCGCCGCATTGCGCCTTACTCTCGATTCTCCTCCATCTCCGCCGCATCCAGTTCTTCTTCGCCCTCCTGTCCCGCTTGCCCCAGCTTTAAGATCAGCTCGGCAATCGCCCCTTGCTGTTCACTCAACTCCGTATACTCTTGCTGCACCTCGGGCGGCAGCTCCGTCGCCCCGCGATAGGCGTCTTCCAAAGCCTTCGTGCGAGCGTTGACGTCGTCCTGCATCCATTTTAGCAGTTTCATCTCGGCGAGCATTTGCGTGGCGTCGGCGCCGTTCGCTTTTTGCTGACCAGGTTGCTCGCCTTGGCCTCCTTCGTCGCCGGGTGGTTGCTGCGGCTGCTGCTGGGGCGCGGGCTTAAGCGCGTCCAAAGCGTGCGCGATCAAGTCCACCGCCCGCTGTTCGGCCTGCTGGGTGGCCGTTCCGGTTTGTCGCTCGCCGAGCAGATGGGCCGCGCGCTGCATTTGGCCCGAAGCCTGCTCAAACGCCAAGCGAAAGACGGGCGTGGCGGCCAGCTTTTGCGCCAAATCAGTCGTGTCCTGCTCGAGTGACTGTTGCTGCTTGCCCAGATCGCCCACGCTGACGGCCTGGGCACGCGTCAGCTCCCCTTGAGAGCGCTCGATCTCGGCATAGTGCCGCGTTTCTTCCAGCAGCTTGCCTTGCGCTTCCACGATGACTTGCAAATGGTCTTCCAACCGCGCCATTTGCTCCTGAGCCAGATCGGCCTCGGCCTGAGCCAGACGATTGGCCAGTTCCTGTTCGGCCTGCTCCAGGTCGCGTTCTGCCTCGCCGGCTGCGTCGGCGGCGGCGGCGGCCTGGCCCTGCTGGCCTTGCGATCCAGCGCGACTCATTTTCGCTCCGCCTTGCGACGCCTTTTGTCCGGCACGCTGGGCTTGCAACCGCTCCAGCGAGCGAGCCAGGCGTTCGGTGGCTTCGGCCGTTTGCTGCTGCTCGCGGGTCAAGCGTTCCAGCTCGCGATGGCGGGCCGCTTCGTCCGTCTCGTCGGCGGCCGTCCGCCATTTCTTTTGCAAGCCTTGCTGCTCGCGCCGTAATTCGCTCAGCCGCTCCTGCGCTTCACGCAACTTCTTCACCAGCCGTCCCAGCTCGTGCTCGCGGCGATTGGCCAGTACGTCGAGCATTTCTTGCAGGCCGTCGGCGGCCCGTCGCTCGGCCGCGATCGCTTGCCCGAACTGGTTGGCCGCAATCGCGCGGCCCGATTCGTGCATAAGCTGCGAGAGTCCCTCCTCGCGGGCTTGGGCCAGCGCATCGGCGATGCTGCCGGCCGAAAGCGGATCGCGCCCGGCGGCTTCTTCGGCGGTGTGCTGCATGCGCTGCTGAATCTTGTCGAACTCCCGCGCCAGCTCGAGCTGGCGGGCCGCCAGCTTCTCCAGGTCGGCCCGCTCCTGCACGGAGAGCTGGTCCAGCTCTTTGGTGAGCGTGCGGCGGGCCAGCTCGGCCGATTCGCGCTGCAGCTCCTGCTGTTCTCTGCGAAGCGTCGAAATCTCGCGATGGAAGCGGCGGTAATTGTCCGATTCGGCCAGCGAAGTGGTCAGCCGCTCCAGCGTGTTGACGACTTCATCTTGCCGTCGGCTGACGGACGTGAGCGGCTCCTTCGCCGAGCTGGCCAACGGCGGCCCACCTTTTGCCGCATCGACGTGCGCCGCCTTGAGGGCCGCGGTCAGTTCGCCGCCCAAGGGTGGCAGCTCCTCGCGGCCCAAGCGGTCGACCTCGTCCCAGACCAACTGCATCTGCCGTTCGACGTCGGGGCTATCGACCTCGTTGTTCCTCAGGTCGTCAAGTAGCGAGGTAATTTGCGTCAAGACGCCCTCCGTCGGACTCAC
The DNA here is from genome assembly GCA_035694685.1 of Pirellulales bacterium. Taxonomy (GTDB): domain Bacteria; phylum Planctomycetota; class Planctomycetia; order Pirellulales; family JAICIG01; genus DASSFG01. Next base: position 5,402 of record DASSFG010000533.1, on the reverse strand, counting down.
CAGCCCACGTTCGACCTGACGCTGAATCAGCTCGGCTCCCTGCAAATGGTCGACGTCGTGCTTCTCCAACCGGCCCACTTTGTTGAGCTGGATTTCCGTCCCCGCGACGAGCGACCGGGCATCGCGCTGGAGTTTGAGGATGCGACCTAGCTCGCCCACGATCGTATTTTGCCGCTCCGCCAGGCGCTCACGCAACTCGTCGGCAGCCACCACCGTAAGACGGTGCGATTCGCTCTGTCCCCGATGGGGAAAGTAGTCAGTGGCGGACGCATACAAACTCAATTGAGTCGCCGGTTTCAGGCCGAGCGCCGCCAGATCAAGCTGGTATTCGATCTCACGTGATTCACCGCTTTCCGTCGGCACTTCGGCCGCCCGACGCGCTTTTTCGGCACCTTGATAGAGAATGAATTCCGACTCTTCATCTTGCGTCCGATCGCTGCGCGACATGCGGAGGGCAACTTGCGCGAGCGCCAAGTCGTCTTTAGCCTTGAGCCGCACCGGCACCTTGGCCGTGGGCGTGACGAAGGCGTTGGCCGGCGGACGATCGAGTGTAACCGCAGGGCTGAAATCCTCGACCGCCCGAATCTCGTATCGCACCTGGTCGCCGCTCGAAAAACCTTCGCCGTCGGTCACCTCGATCCAATAGGCGCCCGAGCGTTCGATCTGAAAGGCTTCGTCGCCGGACAACGAAAATCCCCGGCCATCGGAAGTCAGCCGTGCGACCGCCGGCGGGGCATCATCGACGTGAATTTTCGCCGCGCTGATCGGCTTATCGACCTTCCCCGTCAGCTCGACGCGCGTTCCCACGAGCGCTCGCAAATGCGGCTCGGCCGTCTTTGAAGGCCAGCCGGTGTACTCCGGGTAGTGCAGCGTCACCGCCAGTTCTTCGACCTTCGGCGGCTCGACGATCTCCAGCTCGATCCACGGCATGGAAGAATCATCGCCGCCAACGGCTCGATAGGCGAACGGCCGCGTAACGTGCTCCTTGCTGGCCAGCATGGCGTCGTTGACCAGCCGCATGCGCTCGCTTACATCCGCGGATGAATCGTCGAAGCGATATTGAATATAGACGTCGTCGGGCAACCGCGCTCCCTCGGCGTCTTTCAGTTCGACCTCGAACGTCTGTCCCGATGCCAGGCGACGCACGGGTTTCTCAAACACCAGATGGTTTTGCCGCGGCCACTGTGCCGAGCCCCAGGGACAAATCAGTCTCACCAGCGCGGTGGCGGCGGACGAGGGACTCAGCACCGCCAAGATCGCGACCATGCCAAAAGCAATCGAGGCCAACCACGCCGCACGCTTGGCGGCGCGCGGCTCGACCGCGTCGTTCAGATCGAGCCGGTCAATTTCGGCGGTCGCCTCCGCAATGACGGTGCGGCGCAACACGGCCGAGCCGGCAAGCATGTCGTCCTCCGGCTCGCGCAGGAACCGCATGGCGCTCGCCAGCCGATCGCCGAGCAGAGGTAGCCGCCTTTCGAGTTCAAGCGCTAGTTGCACGTCGCTCAGCCGCGCGTGTAGCACCGGCCAGAGAAAGCGATAAATCGTCCAGCCCACCACTCCGGCCAGGCTAAGCGAGGAGAGCCAGCGAAGACCACGATCTTCGATTCTGAGCAGGTAATCGGCCGTCGCTAAGGCCAAACTAGCGGCCAGTCCAACCGCCACCAGCCGGGCGGCGGCCTCGACGATCAGCAGCCGGCGAACGCTTCGCCGAACGGCCGCCATTTTTTGCTCGAGGACATGAGGCATAGTGGTTTTCGCCGGGTAGCCGTCAATACCGCATTATCAGCGGCCGACCGCGTTTGGCCAAGCCCGACCGGCGCCTGCCGCTGTGTTTTGGCAACACCACGATGGACGGTGTCGTTGAAAAACAACGATCGGACGTGGATTCGAGCGTAAAACCGGCGTAATGTACCGCGCCGGCACATGGCCCGTGACTTGCTTCAGAACCCATCACGATGATATTGATTGCCATTCGACGGCATCCGCCACGCCTTCGACGCTACCTATGGCTCACCGCGCTGGTGTCTACCGCGGCGTTGGCTAGCGGTGGCTTGCGACGCACGCCCTCGCAGCCGCCCGACGCGTTAGTCTGGCGACGCACTCGCGATGGGTGGGAGCAGCCGCAATGGTTGATTCTACCGCCGCAGGCACAAACAGCCCCGTTGCACCCGCTTTTGGTCGCGGCGTTGGTCGCCGGACTGTCCGGCATGGCGTTGGTAAGCTACGAGCCGCCCTTGCACGTCCGATTAGCGCCGAACATTCATCAGCCCTCCTCAAGTGAGCACACGCCGCATGGCAGGATCGGTGCAACGAGCAAGAGTCATACGCCGCGCTTTCTAGCCTGACGTCTGCCGCTTCCGTAGGTCAGGCTTTTCAGCCTGACGTCCGCCGCTTCCGTAGGTCAGGCTTTTCAGCCTGACGTCCGCCGCTCTATGGGTAAGACTTTCCAGCCTGGCACATCGTCAGGCTGGAAAGCCTGACCTACGTCCGCCGCTCGCCCGTCGTGGGTCGCCGCGGTACAATGGTAGCTATGGTTGCGCTTACAAACGAGCCGATCGATACCGCGGTGCTGGTGAAGCAGGTGCAGTCGCCAAAGGCGGGGGCGATCGTGCTGTTCTTAGGCGTCACACGCGAATTCACTGGCGGCCGACGGACCGAGTCGCTCGATTACGAGTGCTATCCGGAAATGGCCAAAAAAAAGCTGGCCCAGCTCGAAACCGATGCCCGGCGCCGCTGGCAACTCACCGAGTGCTGCATTGTTCATCGTTTAGGCCATCTTGAAATTGGCGAGGCCAGTGTTGGCATCGCCGTGAGCAGCGCTCACCGCCAGGCCGCCTTCGAGGCCGGCCAATGGTTGATCGACACGCTCAAGCAGTCGGTGCCGATCTGGAAAAAAGAGAATTGGTCCGATGGAACCGCCGAGTGGGTCCATCCGGTAGCGAATGCGGGTGAAAAGGCAGCAGGCAGAAGGCAGAAGGCAGAATGAAGGCGGAGAGCAGAATACCGGCGAACGCAACAATCGACGATCAGATGCCTGTGGACGAGTCTGCGCCGCTGCCGACGGGCCGTTCACCAGTGAGCAACGCGCAAGGCGGTTCGCTCGTCGACCAGTTCGGCCGCGTGCATCGCGACTTGCGGATCAGCGTTACCGATCGTTGTAACATTCGTTGCTTTTATTGCATGCCTGACGGGCTGGTGCGGTTTAAACCGCGCAGCGAGTTGCTCACATTTGAAGAGATTGAGCGGTTTGTGCAGGTGGCCGTCTCGCTGGGCATTCGCAAGCTGCGTTTGACCGGCGGCGAACCGCTCGTCCGCCAGCAACTCTCCTCTCTGGTCGCCCGGCTGGTTCGCATACCGGGTATCGACGACGTAGCGCTCACGACCAACGGCATGTTGCTGACCGAACAAGCCGGACCGCTGCGGGACGCGGGTTTGCAGCGTCTGAACGTCAGCCTCGATACGCTGCGGCCAGAGACGTTTTTTCAGATTTCGCGGCGCGAGGGGCTCGATCAGGTGTTGGCCGGCATCGCGGCCGCGCAGCGGGCGGGCTTCGACAAGATCAAACTGAACGCCGTCGCCATCAAAGACCTGACCGAGCCCGACGTCGTGCCGCTGGCCGGTTTCGCCCGCCAGCATGGCCTGGAGCTGCGATTCATCGAATACATGCCGCTCGACGCCGACGGCAACTGGTCCGACGACCAGGTGCTGTCGGGCAGCCAGATCTTGGAGCTGCTCGAAGCGGAATTCGGACCGCTCGTGGCGCTGCCGGTGGCCAATCCCAGCCAGCCCGCAACCGACTTTCGTTACAGCGACCACCCGGCCACGGTCGGCTTCATCAATCCGGTGACGCAGCCGTTTTGCAGCGATTGCAACCGCTTGCGACTGACGGCCGAGGGCCAGGTGCGGAACTGCCTGTTTTCGACCGTCGAATGGGACGCTCGGGCCTTGTTGCGCGGCGGCGCCAGCGACGACGAGCTGCGCGAATTGTTGCGGGCGTGCGTCGCGGCCAAAAAAGCCGGGCACGGCATCAACAGCGATGAGTTCGTCAAACCCGAGCGGGCCATGTTTCAGATCGGCGGCTGAGTGATGCGCGAGCGTATCTATCTCGACCAGGCCGCCACAAGCTGGCCGAAGCCGGAAAGCGTCTATCTGGCGATCGATGGATATCAGCGCATGTTCGGCGCCGCAGCGGGCAGGGGCGCGTATACCGACGCAGTGGAAGTCTCGCGGCGCGTCGAACGAGCACGGGCGGCCATCGCTCGCTTGCTCAATGCCGAAGGGGCCCGGCAGATTGTCTTTGCCTTCAATGGCACCGACGCGCTCAACACGGCGATCCACGGCGTGCTGGCCGAAGGCGGTCACGCGATTACGACCGTGGCTGACCATAATTCGGTGCTGCGGCCCTTGCGTCTGCTGGAAAAGGCCGGTAGCGTCGAGGTCACGCGCGTGGGCTGCGACGCTCGCGGCGTGATCGATCCTGATGACGTCCGCCGCGCGTTGCGCCGCGACACGAAACTCATTGCCATGACGCACGCGTCGAACGTCACGGGTGCGCTGCAACCGGCGAGGGCCGTGGGCGAGATTGCCAAGCAGGCCGACGTTCTCTTTCTTCTCGACGCGGCACAAACCGCCGGCGAGCTGCCGATCGACGTTCGGGCCATGCACGTCGATTTACTGGCCACGCCCGGCCACAAGGGGTTGCTCGGCCCGCTGGGAACCGGCGTACTCTACCTGCGGCCCGGTATCGAACCGCGTGTCGCGAGCTTTCGTCAGGGCGGGACGGGCACCTTCAGTGAAGACGACGCTCAGCCCGAGACGTTGCCCGACAAATACGAGGCCGGCAATCTCAACGTGCCCGGCATCTTGGGACTGGGGGCCGCGGTGGAATGGCTGCTTGCTCGCGGCATTGACGCAATCCGCGGCGAAACAGTCTCGCTCACCGAGCGGCTGCTGGAAAGGCTGCACGGTATCGCATCGCTCACGATTTACGGTCCTTCGGCCGCCTGCGAGCGCGTCGGCCTCGTCAGCTTCAACGCGCCGGGCATTGACGCGCAGGAATTCGCCGGCATTCTCGATTCATCGTATGGCATTCAAGTGCGTGCCGGTTTGCACTGTTCGCCCTTGATGCACGCCGCCCTCGGCACGCTTCCTCACGGCGGTGCCGTGCGTCTTAGCCACGGTCCGTTCAACACCCCCGCGCATCTCGACCTCGCCGCCGCCGCCATCGCCGAAACGGTGGCCCAAATAGGTTCTTAATCTTCGGGGGCAACTAAAGGGGACAGGTCCATTTTTGGTCATGCGTCTTTCATCTTCGGGCGGCCGCGGGGGCGGAGGGTCGATTCTAGCCCGAGACGCGCGGCCGTTGCCCGGACCCAAGCCTCGCCGCCGTAGGGTTGTCCGCG